>JAGLQA010000351.1 GCA_023137075.1 Candidatus Aminicenantota bacterium | reverse complement strand
GCGGTCGCCGACCGCCCCGTGATATCGTTTTGTTCCAGGGTGGCAGCGGCACGTTCCGCGTATCTTTTATCGGAAGCAAGCAGGTCGATCGACAGGATGATATCCACATGGCAGGCATTTTCCCACAAAGCGGTCAGCCAGGTAAAATAGAAGATAAAATACAATTCGTCGGATGTATAGGTATCAAGCAGCGCACGGTAGACCACTTCTTCGTGCCGGAATTCCTCCGCATGGAATTCCACTAAATAGACATAGGACGCCAGGCTTTTAAAATAGGACGTATGCCTGTTCTTCCCGGCAGTCATTAAATCCATGATAAGAAAGATATCAAGGTTTTGTTCCTCCGCCATAGAGACATAAGATTGCCATTGATCGCGGGGATTCCTTACCAGGTATATATTAACTGAACCTGGATAATATTTTTTAAACCACCTGGTTCTCAGGGCGCTGCGATTAAATTGTAAAACCGGTATCTTACCCTCCTCTTCGGCGCCGCGAATTAAAAAATCGATGTATTTTTTCATATCGGGGTGTGGTTCATTACGGCAGTAATCATCGAAACCGAAGGACTTTTTAAACAAGGGCACCCCGGTGTGACCGGGCTCAAGCAGTTTTTTATACTCGAACAACTGGTTTTGCGTCATGTCCGGGTGACCTACTCTCCCGGTGGCTTCGTTCTCGTGAGACCAGGCAAAGGGCCGTTCCAAACTGATGCCCGACAGGAATTGGTTAAAGGGTTCGTAATAACAATAGTATTCTTTTTTCTGCCTGAACTTGTTCCAGAGATAGGTGCTCCCGGTGCGGAACAGGGAGTGGATAAAAACCGGTTTGTTTTGCATTTTTTTTATTTAAACTCAATATATCTTCTGAGGTATTCTTCAAAACTAAACCAGCCTTTATCATAATATCGATACTTCGTATCTTTATCGGCCCATTCTAAATTAAAATAGTCAATAACCTGGGGATGGATGGGAAGATGCAAATTTGAAAGAGGTGGACTTTTACAAATTTTAGATTTAACGTTTTCGTCCAGTTCATTCATACCAACCGACGTTAAAAGATGATTTGTTTGCATTACTAATAATTCAGGAGCCGGATGCAAGGGCAACCAGAAGAGCCTTTCTTTAATGAAATTTTTTTCTATATACCGGTATATGGGTAGGTCACATTTGGTGTCTAACTCCCGCCCACCTTGTGTTTCCTGTTCATGAATCTGATCGATATTTTTTAACTCATGAATATTTGTGGACATATACTTCTTGAAGACCTGGTCTGCGGTCAATCCCTTTCTTAAAAGTTTCATAACCAGGGAATCACCGCGCGGATATTTGCCAAAGAGAAAGCCTTTTTCCGGTTCCGGTTTATTCCTGGGGTCCACCCTGTCAAAGGGCCAGAGACGTTTGAATTGTAAAATTGGAAAAGAGATGATTCGGCAATTTTTGGGTAATTTCTCGTAAAATTCGGGGTATTGCAGGTGACCACGTTGAAAAAAGAAGAGAGAGCATTTCTTTATCTTATCGAGAGGAATTGCGGTACACCCTTCCGTAGGATGTTTAAAACTCCTTATATATGTAATATCAAACATACGATCAAATTCGATTCGTTTTCTTAGAATTCCAGCCAATGCCTGGGCCACGCAATTTCCATAAATTACAGCTATTACTTTCTTTTTTAATATATTCTTTCCCATTACTAAAACTTGTTGGGTGATAAGTTTTTTTCTAAACGTCTAATCAATTTGTTTACTACTCCATTTTTCAATAAAACTTACAATTTCGTTTTTTGTATAAAAATGCCGTGCATATTTGGACGAATAAATCTTTTCGCAAATCGGCAGGGGCAGTGCCAGGCTTTCCAATATTTCTTTATATTCCTTTGCATAGTCCTTCTTACTCCCTATATTGGCCGCAGCAGGTTCAATTTCCAGGCCCAGGAATTCACAAAGAGCTTTCTTAAGACTTCTTTTAAAATCTTCCAACCTGATAACCAGGGCACTCACGTTTCCTTTGTTTAAAATAGAGAATCCCCGGTTGAAGTCATAAGGTTTTGAATATACATCGATATCGAAAACAGCTTTCAATTCGTTATCAAACCAGTTACAATAATAACCTTTTGAAACATCAAGTTTATAGAAACGTTCAAGCAAATATTTTATGGTTTTTCCCTTATCCGGTTTGCCATTCTCATCCAATAATTGCTTGTATAAAAAATTCATGTTTTCAAAAACACCTGAAATTTCTAATGAAACCGGCTCTCTTGCCATTGTAAGTATCTTCCAATTTAATTTATCACGATTAATATCAATGGTCTCTTTTAATTTTTTGAAGAACCTGAACTCATCAGTCGGTTTTTTTTTATTAAGCTTTAACCAACCCTCTTTTTCCCTGAGTCCCTTATCCGATAATTGATGAACATGAAAACATGAGTTGGGGATGTTTGCGGACTTAAGTGCTTTATAAACAGAACTGGAACCAACTTTCCCCATTTGATAAATCAATATTGGCGGGTAGTTTTTTTTTAGAATTATTTCCTGTGGCCTATCAGGTCTCAATGATTTGTTTTCTATAAATTTCTCTTTTTGATCCATATCTTTTCCGGTTTTTCAGGTATCTTTTCACGGAAGTAATTTTACGAAATAAATTGCAGTGTCAAATTTCGATTCTCAACGAATTTATTCTCTATGTCCCACAACCGCATAAATGCTTTTATTTCTCTACTTTTTCATTCCCTGTTTCATTTGTGCACTTAAACCTCCTTTTTTAATTTTATATTATTATAACCTTTTTTCCATAGGACATTGTATGAAAGTGGCTTATCATCGTCTTCATATTTTTCTCCTCAGTTAGTTCCTATCTTGCTCCGATAGTTTTGTCCGATCCTGATGTTTTCACTTTTTTTGGTTTCCTTCATATACATTATACTTGTCTTCCCGACCATTTCCTCATGAAAATTTTCAATTCATCATTGGTATAGAAATGCCTTGCGTATTTGGAACTGTATATTTTTTTACAAAAATGGGAATCAAGGGTAAGGTTCTCAAGAACATACCTATAAGTATTGTAATAAAACTTTTTCCCTGCAACATTGCTATTGGTCAGGTTCAAATTTTCTTTGTTTAAAAGTTCAAAAATAGCGCCGCTGAAACACCTGCCCAGTTCTTCAAGTTTAATAACAAGTATACTTATATTTTTTGAATGTATCAACGTATATCCGTTCTCATGGTCAAAGGGAAATCGATACATATCGACGCCGAATACTTTTTTTAATTCTCTATCAAACCAGGTCAAGCTCCAATCTTCGCCGCCGCCGAGTCTTTTGTTCAGGTCATCCTTTAATACTCTCAAGGATGTCTCATTCAATAATTGTTCTTTTTTTCCGACAATCTCAGGGTGCTTGTGGAAAGTGAAAAAAAAATTGGATATTTCTCTCATTACGGGGTCCCGCACCAGGGTGATGATTTTCCAGTTGATGCTGTCGAAATTTTTATCGATCTTTTTCCTAAGCAACCTGTCGTTTTTTAATTTTCTGATCACGTACTTCACAAAGAGTTCCGTATATACCCTGGTGTGATCATCTAATTTCTTATTATTTCTATTCTGAAACAGGCGCTCACGATTTATTTCAATATTTTTGTCAATACCTTCATATGACAACTGGTGGGTATGATATACCGGGTTCATGAGCCCGCTGTTTCTCAAAGAATGCACAACGCTGGTTGACCCGACTTTCCCCATTTGATAAACCAATATGGGTGGGTTGTTTTTATCTATTATGAATTCCAGGGATTTTCTAAACAACCAGGGCTTCTCTGTCCTGATTTCTTTTTTTAATTTTAAATATCTCCGGGATATCTTCTTCAATGTTTTCATAAAAAATTTCCTTGATCTCCTATAACATCTTTACCCGATTTTTATTTATGCTTACCAGTCGGAATTTTTTTCATAACCCAATTTTATTAATAAATCGTTATACTTTTCTTTAAAATACTTCTTGTGCTCTTCTGTAAAATGATTCGCCCAGTCCCCGGCAATCCCCTTCCTGAAATGATGCCCCGCATTTTCCTGACCTTTTTTCCTGCCCCCGGATAGGGTGGAAAAACTCTTTTTCTCAAGGATTTTTTCGAGCTTTTTAATAGAAATCCTATTTCGGGAGGAAACGGTAAACCCCTTAGCTATGATGCCTAAAAATCCGAAAATTTCGACGAACTTTTTGGATGGTTCCCGGGTTAGTTCTTCCATTTTGATTTCCAGGATATGGGGCAAATGATAGTTCCATCTTTCCAACACTTTATAAACGCCGTCATTAATAAAATTTATGTCTAAGAATAGTCCTTCCTGTTTTGATGCCTTTTGCAGTTTTTCTCTGTGCTCGGCCAGTAATCTCCAGCCATCGGTGGGGTGGGAATGCAAATGAGAGAAATAGGATGAAACGGCAATGTCTCGCGGGTCCCGGATGACATGAAAGCCCTTAAAATTTTTTAATTTAGCGACATAATCCATGTTCGCGTTTGCGTAAGTTATAAAGTCCAAATCATTTTCTTTGACAAATGATTCGAGGTCTCCGTTGAATTGGTTGTGAGAGTGAACATATTCCAATTTTAAAGATAAATCTCTGCATACTTCCGTCAGGATACTGTGAATCCAGACCGTGGCACACTTATGATGACCGAAATAGGCTAATAATTGGTTATTTTTCACTGATCCCTCCCTGCTTTGCCCTACCATCAGGCGGGCTCGTTTTTTGAGTTGAGTTTTGAATAATGTTTATATTATTCTCAAAACCGTATTTTGTTAAAATTTTTCTGCCGGATCCCATGGGTTCCAGGTTTGAGATGAAGGGCTTCTTGTGTAATTTTACCGAACGAAAGCACTCCAGTAGAATTCCGGGATTGATAAACAGCCATTTCAGGATAACGTTGAATCGCCCAAACCGGCCAGGCCGTTCCTTAAACTCTGAACGGAACTTCTTTTTGGTATAAAAGTATTTTAGTTCTTTTAGATTTATCCCTTTCAATAAACCCGGTTTGAGTTTTTTCGCGGTGTTAAAGGCATGGTCGATCATTTCTAACAATTGCGTGTGATGTTCCGGCGATTCCAGGAAATCCTGATCAGTGCCCTGGTCCCGGTGCACCCTCCAGGTGGCCAGGTATCGAGGTATGTGGATGGTGTCGGCAATCAAAGAAGCGCGCATGTCCCATTCAAAATCGGCGGTGGATCCGTAGTCAGTCAGGAACAGGCCGATCTTATCAAATATACTCCTGCGGATCAACAACTGGGTTATCGAGGTGTAAACGGTGCCCACGGCACAGTGCAGCAGCCCGTCATGGGGGGCAAACCGGATATGTTTTTGATCGATTTTATCACCGAAATAAGCGGTGCAATAAAACCGGTCCCAGTCGAGGTCGGGAGAGTTATCTCCTTTCTCATCGATGATTTTGAGCTTACAATGGGCCAGGGCACATTCGGGATAGCGGTCCAAGGCCTCGACCATAACCTGTAGAAAATCGGGCGTCATGGTATCGTCACTGGTGGCGATATATACATATTCTCCTTTTGCTAAACGAATGCAATTGTTCCAGTTGGCGTACATGCCGGCCCGGGGCACCTGGGATAATTTGATGCGGGAATCTTTCTTTGCCTGGGACTGGAAATATTCGTAGGCGCCGTCATCGGAATAATTATCCACGATAATAAGCTCCCAGTCCGAAAAGGTCTGCTCTGCTATAGTGAGCAGGCGTTCTTCGAGATAGGGGCGATTGTTCAGGTTGGGTAATAGAATGGAGACTTTAGGTGTGCTCATTGAACTCTTTTTTTGCCTCCGGCGGCCCTG
>JAGLQA010000350.1 GCA_023137075.1 Candidatus Aminicenantota bacterium | reverse complement strand
CCTGCCGGGGGCCAAACTTTTGAAAAAGTTTGATCAAAACTTTTGATTTTAACTCCTTTTTTGTAAACCGTCCACGATCTCCTTGATCGTGTCATGCAGGGAATGGCTGATGTCCCAACCGGGATAATGGGATTTCATCTTCCTGAGATCGCTGTAGTAACAGATATGATCGCCTTCCCGGTTTTTATCCGTGTACTCGTAGATCATCTTCTTGCCGGTGAGCGATTCCACGATCTTAAAGGCCTCCAGTATCGAACAGGTGTTATCTTTTCCGCCGCCGAGATTGTATACTTCGGCAACCCGGGGCGCCTTGATAAAGGCGTCGATAAAACGGGCCACATCATAGGAGTGAATGTTATCCCGCACCTGCTTGCCTTTGTAACCGAAAACTGTGTACTTGCGGCTTTCGATATTACATTTTACTAAGTAGCTCAGGAAACCGTGCAATTCCACACCGCTGTGATTGGGCCCGGTCAAACAACCGCCGCGTAAACAGGTGGTGGGCATATCAAAATAACGCCCGTACTCCTGCACCATGATATCTCCGGCCACCTTGGAGGCCCCGAAAAGAGAATGTTTGCTCTGATCGATGGTAAAGGTCTCGGGTATGCCGTGTTTAAACTCTTCCTCCGCGTAATCCCAGCGGGTTTCCAGCTCCTTCATCTTGATGCGATTGGGCGCGTCGCCGTAGACCTTGTTGGTGGAGAGATGAACAAAGGGTACGACCGTGCTGAATCTCCGGGTTGCTTCCAGTAAATTTAAGGTGCCTACCGCATTGGTATCGAAATCGTCGAAGGGAATATCCGCTGCTCGATCATGGCTGGGCTGGGCGGCCGCGTGAACGATGGCATCGGGTTTTATTTCCCGGATCAGGTTCACTATCCCTTCCCGGTCCCGGATGTCGATTTCATGGTGGATAAAATGGGCGAGTTCCTGTTCCAGCCGTTTTTGATTCCAGCGGGTATCGCCCTGGGGGCCGAAAAAAACCGCCCTCTGGTTGTTGTCGATGCCATGCACCTGCCAGCTCCGCTGGTGAAAATAAACACATACTTCCGAACCTATCAAGCCTGATGAACCGGTAACAATTATTTTTTTCATATGCTATATTAATAAAAAACGACCTACTTTGCAAGTCAACTTACGGTACTTTCGTTTAAAAAAAAACATTCCTTCCTCACGGTCACCTTTATTCGCCTCTGTCCCGTTTTGCATCTCTAAAAGGTAATATTTGACCTGCCCAGACATGAGATTTATCGAAAATAGGATTTTGTAAAATATCGGATAATTTGTCTAAATAATACCTGTCCGGCGGGTTAAAAAAATCCTGGGCAGCTGCAATTTTTTTTTTGAATACTCTTGAAAAATTTATGGCGTCGCAATTCCACTTTTCACCAAGTCGGATAAATTGCTCTATTTCTTCAATATTACACCTCATTACAACAAAATTAATAGCCAGATGATGCAAATTCCCCTTTGATCGCTCTTTTGCCAACATGTCCATGTGTTTGTTTAACCTTTCCCAATTTCCGTGACGCCTTATTTTTTCATAAGTCTGTTTCGTCACCGCATCAATGGACACGCCTAATTCAAGCCTGGCAACTTTCAGCCGTTTTAACATCTCCCACTTCGATTTATCCAACAACTGCCCGTTTGTTGTAATACCTAAAGTGAGATAAGATGTATCCTTGTGCTCTAACATTTGAAAAAATTCGATTGCCAACTCGTTAACAAAGACCTCACCGTCACCACTAAAACGCAATAATCTTAAGTTTGAAATGTTTTCGCGAATTTCATCTAAAGTGGCTCTATTGATTTTCTTCTCTAATTCATTGAGCTTGATCTGTCTTTTTGTCCGGCACATGATACAGGCTAGGTTACAGCATGGATTTGTTGCTATGATAACGCATCGATAGGGAGAATCGAGATGGGTTTTATTTTCCCTAACTTGCCTAAAGATATCAAAATCGGCATATTTCCCCATCCCAATTTTCTTTTTTTTTAATGCGATTAACGAAGGGCAATTAGGTTTACAAATCTCCTGGTAATTGTTTTTATAAACAGTTCTTCTTAGTTTTTTGATTTCTCTGCTGTTCCAGATTTCTTTTAGCGGTTTCTCCAAAATATTCCCGACAATTATCCTTTTTTTCATGTAATTTTTAACACAAGAATAGCATTCCCCATACCTGTTAATAATTAAATTCATAAATGGAGCAGGACAAAGGTTTTTTTCAATAAAAATCTTCCCATAATCATCCATTTTTCCCTCCTCAATAAAAAAGAGAATCACCTCCTTAAACAACCTAAGGAAGTATACAAACAAAATTGTAATTTTAACCTGCTGTTTCATATTTCTTAAGTTTTGCCTTGAGCCGCTTGATTTCTCTACGAGCACGCTCGAGTTCAAGTGAAGTCGGCATTTTATAATCCTGGAGATAAGGATTTTCCGGCTCAGGCGGGCCAACCTTAGACGCTTTGAATTTTAGCCCCGATTTAAAAATATCCTTTCTTATCCGGGGCAAATGGAACCGGCTTTCGTTTTTAAAAAACTCTTCGATTTTGAAACCGGATGTCTTAAGCCAATTAAGAACACACCTGGAATTCGGAATAAACCAATTGTTTTTTGCATGGAGAAAGTGTTCGGGTGAAAATCCACATAAGGACAATTCATTCAGGTTGTCAACATTTAAGATTTTCTCATTAGCGATAGAATCCCTGGTTATTAAACCAAAATTTACTCCTCTATCGCAGCTTTCGTCCTCATCATGATACCACCGGTCCATTACCGTTCCACCGCCGA
>JAGLQA010000035.1 GCA_023137075.1 Candidatus Aminicenantota bacterium | reverse complement strand
CCTTCATCGATTAATTCGAGCCTATCCGGCTGATTCTCCTGCATAATTTCTTCCTCCCGGTCCCCGGTTAAATAACGTTCCAGGGCAGCGATGGTGGGATAAGTATACAACGTCACCACCGGCACTTCCCTGTTCAACTTTTCCTTCAATTTATTGCCCACCTTAGCGAAATCTAAAGAATTGCCCCCTAAGTCGAAAAAATTATCCTGGATGCCAACCTTTTCCCTGCTCAGGATTTCCTTCCAGATTTCCGCTATAATTTTTTGGATATCGCTGTCGGGCGCTTTAAATGTGCCGCCGGAATGAAAATCCGACTCCAGGGGCTGAGGCAGTTTTTTCCGGTCGATTTTACCGTTGGTGTTTAGCGGTACCCTGTCGATTTTCACAAAACAGGCCGGAATCATATATGGGGGTAACTTTCCTTCGAGATATTCTTTCAACTCATGCACCGCAAGAACCTTCTCCTTTCCCTGCTTTGCAGTGTTTACCGTTATATAGACGCACAGGTATTGTCTTCCTTTGTCTTCCCTGGCGATTACCACTGCTTCTTTTATACCGGGGTGATTCTTCAGCCGGTTCTCGATTTCCCCTAACTCGACCCTGAATCCCCGGATTTTGACCTGGTGGTCGATTCTACCGAGAAAATCGATATTACCGTCCGGCAGCCAGCGGGCCAGGTCACCGGTCTTATAAAAAATCTCGGTGCGATTGCTTAGTTTTAGATGAACAAATTTTACCGCAGTTAATTCCGGGTCATTTAAATATCCCCTGGAGACGCCTTCACCACCTACCACCAATTCTCCTATCACTCCAATAGGCAGCAGCCGGTCGTGCCTGTCTACAATATGAGTTGTGGAATTGGCTATGGGTTTACCGATGGGAATATTGGCGGTGTATTCCCTGTCTATTAAAAAAGTGGTGGAAAAGGTGGTATTTTCAGTTGGACCGTATCCGTTAATTACCTTTAAAAGAGGAAATCTCTTCCTCAACCGGTTGATGTGATAGGGTGTCAGCACGTCACCTCCAACCAATAAATACTGCAAATCCGAGAAAATTTCGATATCGGTTTGGACCATCTGGTTGAAAAGGGGAGACGTCATCCATATTGTGGAGATATGATACTTTCGAAAACTCTCCTTCAACCGGCCCGCCGACAATATATCCTCCTTTTTAACTAAACTCAATGTTAAACCGTTTAATAAGGCCCCCCATATCTCAAAGGTAGAGGCATCGAATTCTAATGCCCCGGTTGGCAATATACGGAGATTCGGATTAAACCGGATGTAATTCGTATTTTTCACAAGTCGAACCACACTTTTATGTTCCACCAATACGCCTTTTGGTCTGCCTGTGGTTCCTGAGGTGTAGATTATATAGGCCAGGTGATAAGGTCGAGTGAACCGGTTGAGTTTCGTGAGCTGAGTAAGTCGTATGGCCTCATTTATTAAATCGGTAGTTAATAATATCCCGGCCCTACTTTCAGATAACATAAATTGTTTTCGTTCTTCCGGGTACTCCGGGGCAATGGGTAAATAGGCGCCACCCGCTTTTAATATTCCCAAAATCCCGGTTAGCATTTCAATGGAACGCTCTATCGTTAATGCCACAATCGTATCCACTGCAACTCCCTTTCCCGTTAACCGGTATGCCAACCGGCCGGATTGTTCATCCAACTGCCGGTATGTTATTTGCATGGATGAATAGACAGCAACAATATGGTCCGGTACCCTTGCCACCTGTTCTTCGAATAAATCATGGATAGCTTTATCTGCCGGATATTTCACCGCCGTATCGTTAAACTCGTACAATAACCGGTTCTTCTCTTCCGGCGACAGAAATGTTATATCATCAATCTCCAATTCTTCATTTTCGATAACCTGGTCAATAGCCACTAAGAAGTGACCGGCCAGCCGTTCTGCATAATCGCCGGCATACACATTCTCATTGTATTGAAATGTTATGCTAAATCGATCCGAACTCGACAAGACGATGTTAAAGTCATAATTGGTTTGTTCAAATACATCGACACCGGTTAACGTGAACGGTAACCCGGTACTCTTACCTACTTTGCCGCCATATCCTTCTATTTGTTCGGCCACAGGGTAATTCTCAAATACAAAAAGATGATCGATTAGATTTTGCTTCAATGTACTACTCGATTGGATTTTCGCTAAGGGGTAGTAATGATAGG
>JAGLQA010000349.1 GCA_023137075.1 Candidatus Aminicenantota bacterium | reverse complement strand
AACTGCTGTCCGCCAACCGCTATAACCTGAGAGAAGCGGCATCCCAATTGTTGTGCGGTGAGGCTTTTATCTATCTAAAACAGGGAGCTTTAAATAAGGCATTAAATAGTTTACAGATGATTTCGCTGTACTCCGGAAGAAATATCGATTTTGTTCACCAGGCAATTACCAAATTGCAAAAAATCCTGCGGATGGAGAAAGAGATAAAAGAAGTGCTGACAAAAGTCATGTCTGTTCGTAAAAAATCCCGGCATAAACATGTTTCAAGACTGCACAACAAGGTCAACGAAATCCTCGCCGGAGTAGAAGAAAATGAAAATTCGGCGGAATCAATAAAAACAGCGCTGAAAGAGATGCAGAAAATCATAGACCAGTCCAGGGAACAGACAAACCTCTTCGATTCGTCCATTAACGAATTGAAAAACCATCTGAAAATCAAGAGACAAAAAAAATCGAACAACCCAAACCTCTCGAAAGCCGAAAATTACAAAATAATGCTTGCGGCTTTCGAAAACCTGCCTTTAACAGACCCCGGCGTCCCGGGTGGGTACAAAAACATAATCAAAAAGATATTTTCTCACCTGAAGAGTGCGGTAAACGAATCGGTAGAGCACGTTAATTTTACCGGGCAGGCGCTTGAACAAATCCGCGCCCTTGATTCCCCGGCCTGCTGTGATTTTGTCATCAAAAATAACGATCAATTCTCCCTTGAATTCAGGAAACCCTTTTATAAGAAAAAACTGGAATACCTGGGAGCCGATCCCGGGCTTCTGACCACCGCAAATTTTATCGATGTAGTCAGTCACACTCCACATTTTTATAAAAACGATAAGGGTTACTGGGAAGGTGTTTTTGCAAACGAGACGATCTTAATCTATATTCCGGCGGGAAAATTCACGATGGGGATCCCCTGGGAAACCGGGGGCGCCCAGGACGAATCGCCGCGGCATGAGGTATTCGTAGACGGCTGCTGGATCGCAAAATATGAAACCACCTTTAAACAATTCGACCACTTCTGCGATACGAACAAGAGAAGAAAGCCGGTAGATAGTAACTTCGGCAGGAAAAAACACCCGGCCATTAACATTTCCTGGAATGATATCGTCGAGTATTGCGATTGGTTATTCGAAAAGAGCGGGCTTCATTTCAGGCTGCCGACAGAAGCGGAATGGGAAAAAGCCGCGCGAGGCCCGGCGGGCTGGAAATATCCCTGGGGAAACGCAAAACCGGATGGAGAAAAAGCCAACTATGCGGATCAACGTTTGTATATCGCATATGGCAGAAACCATCCGGCAGAAGCATTTAAAGGAAATACGAGCTGGATGGATAAGGATTCCGATGATGGTTACCCGGCCACATCACCGGTAGGAAAATACCCGGCTGGCGCATCCCCCTATGGTGTGATGGATATGTCCGGGAACGTTTGGGAGTTTGTTATGGACTGGTACGACGGCGACTATTTCCAACACTCACCGGGTAAAAATCCCCGGGGGCCGGGTGAAACAGGCTTTAAAGTCGTCCGCGGCGGCGGTTGGGACTCTCACCACTGGATGCTGCGTTCGACCACCCGGGCCGGCGGTGTGCCGGGCAAAACGTCGGACGTGTTGGGTTTCCGGGCAGCCGTGGGGATAGATTTTGATTAAAAAAAAGCGCAGCGAAGCAGGTTTTTATTTGCTGAATTCTGCCTTGACGGCTGTACCGAGCTTCTCAAGAGTGTAAGGTTTCTTGATATAGGATCCGGCTCCCAATCTCTGGGCCTCCCTGACCCTCTCGGTTTCGGAATACCCGCTGGCAATAACCGTTTTCATATGGGGCGCATATTTAATGATTTCCTTATAAGTGTCCAGGCCGTCGATACCGGGGTCCATAATCATGTCTAAAAGTATCAAATCGGCGGACCCGTTCTTTATATACTCAATGGCATCTTCTCCACTGGCTGTAGTCTCAACATAATAACCTAAGGTGGTTAATAAGGCGGATGCGATTTCTCTTTGCTCCCTGACATCATCGATCACTAAAATCTTCTCCCCATTGCCGATATAGTCTTCGATCAGAACACCTGTTTTTGGTGTGGCAGCCTTCTTCCTGGTGGTGGGGAAATAAAGTTCGAAACAGGTCCCTTTATCTTCACAACTGGTGATTTTTACATACCCGCCGTGGTCTTTGACAGTTCCCCACACAACTGTCATGCCTAAACCGGTGCCGCTTCTTCCCATTTCTTTTTTTGTATAAAAGGGCTCGAATATTTTTTTCAAATCCTTTTCAGAAATGCCGATGCCGTCATCAATAACAGTTAACACGACATAGTCACCCTCTTTAATCGTTAAATCATAGCCTTTTAACTCTTTATCCACATAACGGTTCTCTAAGGATATCGATATTTTTCCCCCATCAGGCATAGCCTCTGCCGCGTTTGACACTAAATTCATCACGCTTTTGCTAAGGTGGATAAAGGAGCCTTCGACATTCAACAAGTCCGTGCCGAAATCGGTTTCAATTTCCAGGCCGGCATGATACTTCTTTACCTTTTCATACTCAGGTGACAATAAATAATTGGTCAGCACATCCCGCAAATCCACTATTTCCCTGACGGCTACCCCACGTCTTGCCAGCGTTAACATATCCTGAACAATAGCTGCAGCCTTTTGACCCGACTGCTGCATCGTCAGGATGGGTTTCCTTAATTTGCTGTCTTCCGGAAGCTTCATCAACAGTAAATCAGGATAGCTCACAATAGCACTTAAAACATTATTCAAATCATGGGCAACACCGCCTGCCAGGCGGCCGATTGCTTCCATCTTTTCTAAATTGATCAGTTTCTCTTCTAACTCCTGTTTTTCCCGTTCCGCCTTTTTACGTTTACTGATATCTGAGAGGACCGTGGCAAAGGTATC
>JAGLQA010000348.1 GCA_023137075.1 Candidatus Aminicenantota bacterium | reverse complement strand
ATCACTAAGTCGATGCCGAAAGACTTAAACTCCATGATATATTGATGGATAATGGAATCTTCCGTATCCCGCATGATGCGTATCAGGTCATTCTTTGACAGCAGGTTCACATAACTTCGGATAGGAATTCGGCCGACCAGTTCCGGGATGAGTCCAAACTTGATATAATCATCGGCATTGGCTTCCTTATAACAATTTTTCATCGCCCTAATCTCATTCTCATGTTTAACCGTGCCAAATCCCATAACCATGAAGCTGCCATCTTCCCTGACCCTGCCGCTCATATGCTTCAGCCGCTCATTAACGATGGACTCCAGGTCATTATTGGGCCGTTGAAAGGAACCGCCCACTATAAACAGGATTTTTTCGGTACTGATCATACTTTCCCGCCTTCTATGGGCAGCTCCCCGCTGGCTCATGACTTCGCGCATCTGGGAAACCGGCGACATGGGGTTGTCCACAGACACATATTTTCGTTCGATTAACTTCAATACGGCCCGCTGGAAACCCTCGCGGGAAATATCATGGCCGATTAACTGCTTGTCCTTGGCCTTTTTATCGATTTCATCAACAAAAATGATACCGCCATGCCGATTGATAAAATCCGCTTGCTCCCGGCGATTGGCGCCGGGCGCCATATCGATCAATTCCCGTATCATATCGTCCGCGCTTTTCCCCACATAGCCGGCTTCGGTATAATCGGTGGCATCCACGATCAGCGCCGGTACTTCCAGAAAGTCGCCTAAAACTTCCGCGCAATAGGTTTTTCCGCTTCCCGAAGGCCCGGAAATAATCGTATTTTTTTTGCGAAACCGCTTCACACCCGTATCCTCAATTTCTTCTTCTAAGTAGTTGATAATCGCAAAATGGAAGGCCGCCGCGATGGACAATCTTTTTTTATACTCCTCCTGGCTGATAACATATTTATCCAGATGCTCCTTGATCTGACCAGGCGTATAAATCGTAATCTTCCTGTCTTTCAAATCTTTCCTGCCCCCCAATTGCCTGCTTAGTTCTTCTTCTATCACGGATTTGGATAATTCCCGGGCATCCAAATATGCCTTAATAGCCCGCGCCTCACTGCACCCGTACAGTTTAATTATACGTTCAATTTCTTCTCTTGGTACCGATATCTTCATTAAATTACCTCAATTCCTGTAAGTTCCGTAAACATCCTGGTTACCATTTTAAATTCTGATAGTAATATTTTATAAAATCAGCAAAAGGATTTCAACTAAAAAAATATTTTTATTTTGACCTGGTCGATTTTTTTTCTCCCGGCCCGGTGATTTTGAGCGAAATTTCCTCTCCGTGATATTAAAAATTGGTAGCCCTACGGGGAATCGAACCCCGGTCTGATGACTGAGAATCACCTGTCCTAACCCCTAGACGATAGGGCCACAAAGTTTAATATGGCTGGGAAGCAGGGACTCGAACCCCAATTATATGATCCAGAGTCATATGTCCTGCCATTAGACGACTTCCCAGCACAGTATTAAACAATATTATACAAATATTTTTGTTTTTGTCAACCTAAATTTAAATGAAAGGGGCGGGTTTAATACATCCCGCCTCCGGGAGGCATCGCCGGCATAGGAGTTTTATCCTCTTCCGGGATTTCTGATATCAATCCTTCGGTGGTTAACAGCAACCCGGCTACCGAAGCCGCATTCTGCAGCGAAATCCTTACCACTTTTTTAGGATCGATAATACCTTCCGTAATCATGTCGGTGTATTTCTCATTGAGGGCATCAAATCCGAAATTATCTTCCTTTGAACTCTTTACTTTTTCAACAACCGTCGCGCCTTCATGCCCGGCATTGACGGCTATCTGGCGGATTGGCGCTTCCAGCACTTTGATCAATATGTTTATACCTAACTGCATATCGTCGCCTAAATCGAGCTTTTCCAATGCCTTGATGCTTCTAAGCAGGGCAATTCCACCACCGGGTACAATGCCTTCCTCCACCGCTGCCTTGGTGGCGTGCATGGCATCTTCCACCCTGGCTTTCTTCTCTTTTAATTCGGTTTCAGTAGCCGCACCGACACGAATGACGGCCACACCGCCGGAAAGCTTGGCCAGCCTTTCCTGCAACTTCTCTTTGTCATAATCGGAAGTGGTGTCTTCAACCTGCTTTTTTATCTGGCTGATACGGCCTTTTATTTTCTCATCATCGCCTGTACCTTCTATTATTGTGGTGTTCTCCTTATCTACTACAACCTTGCGGGCAGAACCAAGATGTTCGATGGTCACATTTTCTAACTTCATACCCAACTCTTCGGAAACCACCTGACCTCCGGTAAGTATGGCGATATCTTCCAGCATGGCCTTTCGCCTGTCTCCGAAACCGGGGGCTTTTACAGCTACAACATTAAGAATACCCCTGATTTTATTAAATACCAATGTGGCCAGGGCTTCTCCTTCGATATCTTCGGAAATAATAACCATGGGATTGCCGGTTTTGGCAACCTGTTCGAGCAGCGGCATCATTTCCCTGAGATTGGATAACTTCTTGTCGTAAAGCAGGATATGCGGATTCTCGAATTCCGCAATCATGCGATCTGCGTCGGTTACAAAATAGGGAGAAATAAAACCCCGGTCAAACTGCATACCTTCCACAAATTCCAATACCGTTTCCAGTGATTTTCCTTCTTCTACGGTAATGACGCCGTCTTTCCCTACTTTTTCCATGGCTTCGGCAATAATCTCACCAATCGAAATATCGTTATTGGCAGAAATGGAACCCACCTGGGCAATCATCTTGCCGCTGATATGCTGGCTGAGGCCCTCCAATTCTTTTAACACTTCCTCAACTCCCTTATCGATACCTTTTTTGATAAGAGTGGGATTTGCTCCGGCGGCAACCATTTTTAAACCTTCTTTATAAATACTCTGTGCCAACACAGTGGCGGTCGTGGTACCGTCACCAGCCACATCGGAGGTTTTGGATGCCACTTCCTTAACCATTTGTGCGCCCATATTCTCCTGCGGATTTTTTAATTCTATCTCTTTGGCCACGGTAACACCATCTTTCGTAATAGTGGGAGAGCCAAATTTTTTATCGAGAATAATATTACGTCCCCTGGGACCCAATGTGACCTTTACCGTATTGGCCAATTGGTTAATTCCTCTCAGGATCGCTTGTCTTGCTTCTTCGCCTAAGGTAATTTCTTTTGCCATTTTTTTTTTACTCCTTCTTATCATCTAAGATTTTAAAAGCTATTATATTACACAATAAAGCATATTGTCAAACTCATTTTTATGAAAATAAGCGAAATTGGTGGGATTTATTATTTAAAAATCTTTCTCTACCTGTAAATTTCTTTTATTTTTTCTTTTTTTTTTTTTTTTTTAATTTTCCCATTTTTTTAGAAATCGTATTCCGGTGCAGTTTGATGTCCATCGACATTCTTAATATATTGTAATCATATTTTTCCAATATGGTCTGCAACAGGGTCTTTTCAAATTCTTCCAGGATTTCTTTAAAATACAATTTTGAACGCGCGGCTTTGTAAGCCAATACTTTCATCTGTTTTTTTATCGTCAAATCCCTGAACTGTTCTGCCAGTTCAGCGATTCTCCTGTCTGCCGAGGTCATCGATTATCGCATCCTTTTTTTCTTCAAATTTTTCCGGTGTTAAATTAAAAACCACCCGTATTGTATCCAGGACAAAGGGAGATAACCTGGACTTATGAACCAGGTTATCATTGATCTGAAAGGCAACCATTACAAACATAATGAGTGCCGTAATCAAAATTCCCCTTACCAGCCCGAATACGCCGCCAAAAACCCGGTCAATCGTTTTTAACGGTCCCAAGATAAACATTTTTTTAATAAAAAAAGTTACCAGGGTTCCGACTACCAGTACGGAAACAAATATAGTCACAAAACCGGCAAAGTTCGCTATATTTTCACTTAAATACTTACCGTAAATCGTTCCCACGTCGGAATAATACAAAAACGAGAGGATCAGGGCAATAACAAAAAAAGCCAGAGAAAAGAGTTCCCTGATAAAACCTTTGATAATACCGAATAGAGTGGACAGTATCACAATGGTCAGGAATAATACATCAAGAATATTTAAACTGCCGGTCATAAAGTTTTCCGGGTCAGAATCCCATAGATTTCCCTGTATTTTTCCGTTGTTTTATTTACTACATCTGCAGGAAGCGGCGGGGGTACGGACTTTCTATCCCAGGAGGAGTTGAGTAAATAATTTCTTACAAACTGCTTGTCAAA
>JAGLQA010000347.1 GCA_023137075.1 Candidatus Aminicenantota bacterium | reverse complement strand
TTATCGGCAATGGGTCCGTAAGCATCGGTAGCCAGGGTAATACCCAGGGTAGATAGCATTCCCACGGCGGCAATACCGATTCCATATAAGCCCATGATGGTTTGTCCCTCTTTAAAACCACCGGCAAAAGCAAAGGCGCCGAGAATACCCAGGGTAACGGCAAGTACCGGCACCGCTGTAGAGATCATACCTGAAGAGATTCCTTCGATGATAAGGGTCGCCTCTCCGGTTTTGGCTTTTTCCGCCACATCCCGGGTCGGTTTGAAGCTTTCGGAGGTAAAGTATTCCACGCTTTTCCCAACGACGATTCCCGCTGCCAAACCCACCACAATAGAGCCGAACAAACCGACATTACCGGGTAATAGCAACTTAACTGCGGCAAAGGAACCGATGACAATCAACACGGAACTGGTATTGATGCCGAATCCCAACGAACTCAGTAATTCCTTCTGGCTGGCGCCTTCTTTTGTCCGTACCAGGAATATGCCTAAGATAGAAGCCAATATGCCGATCCCGGCAATAACCATGGGCAAGATAACGGCATTAAAGTTGAACTGGGTGTTTGATAGGAAGGCAGAGGCCCCAAGAGCCGCGGAAGCCAGCACCGAACCCGCATAGGACTCGTACAGGTCGGCCCCCATTCCGGCCACATCTCCGACATTATCACCCACGTTATCGGCAATGGTGGCCGGGTTGCGCGGATCATCCTCGGGAATTCCGACTTCTACTTTGCCGACCAGGTCTGCGCCTACATCGGCGGCCTTGGTATAAATGCCGCCGCCTACCCTGGCAAAGAGTGCCTGGAGTGAAGCTCCCATCCCGAATGACAGCATGGTCACGGTGGTGATAACCAACGAGTTTTTCAACCATACATGCAGTACGAGAAACCAGATCGTCACATCGAGAAGTGCTAAACCGACCACAACCAATCCCATGACTGCCCCGCTTCTAAAAGCGACTTTCAGGGCTCTATCAAGAGATTGCCTGGCCTGGTTGGTTGTTCTTGCCGAGGCAAGAGTGGCCGTTGTCATGCCGATAAATCCCGCCAGAGCCGAGAAGAATCCCCCGGTCAGGAAGGCAAAAGGCGTCCACGGGGACTGTACCTTCAGTATAAAAGACAAAAATCCCAAAAACAGGGCGGCAATGACAAAAAATATCGCAACTATTTTATATTGTTGTTTTATATACGCCTTTGCTCCCTGCCTGACAGCTTCGGCAATTTCAATCATTTTTTCGGTGCCTTCTTCAAGCTTCATTATTTTTTTATAAAATCCATAAGCGAAGGCCAGTGCAATAATTGCAGAAACAGGTGCAATTGCAAATAGAATCATGTTTGCCATTTTTTTTTACTCCTTTGAAATTATTTCTAAAGATAATTTTAATAAATTAACGCCCTCTTGTCAATCAAAAAAACCGAGGTATTTTTTTTCCGGGGGACATTAGAATTATTAAATCTAATTTCTTGACTACCGTTCCGATTTCCCCTGGAAAGAAAATTATAATTGGGGGCGGAGTGACCGGTTGACAACTTTTGAAATATGCCGTATAGTAAAAATCCGGGTATTATGAAAAATAAAACGCTTTTTGAATGTATAGAATGCGGCTTCCAGGGGGCCAAATATTTCGGCAAATGCCCTCAATGCGATTCCTGGAATTCATTAGTAGAGATTAAAGCAAGCAAAGATGAAAGGGGGGAGGTTACCAGGGACGTAAAAGCCGTAAAACTGAACGAAATCGATAACTTAGAGATCAAACGTGAAGTAACCGGTATCGATGAATTCGACCGGGTGCTTGGCGGGGGCATTGTCCCCGATTCCATCGTTTTAATCGGCGGTGAACCGGGTGTCGGGAAATCCACCCTGGTAATGGAAGTTGCGGGAATCCTGACTAAAAGAGATAAAAAGATTTTGTACTATTCCGGCGAAGAATCGGCCGTGCAGATCAAGTTGCGCGCCAACCGCTTGAGTGTGGATTCCGGGAACATCCTGCTGCTGACCATGGGCACTCTCGAAGACCTTAAGAGTGCCGTTGAAGAGCAGAAACCAGATTACCTCATTATCGATTCCATACAAACCATCAATTCCGGAAAAGGGCCGGTTATACCGGGTTCGGTTTCAGCCATGAAATATATAACAGCCGAAATCATCAAACTGGCAAAGAGTAACCATATCACCGCCTTCATAACCGGGCACATCACAAAAGATGGCCACATAGCCGGCCCGAAAACCTTAGAACATATGGTAGATGTGGTTCTCTATTTCCAGGGCGAATTACGGTCTGATTTACGAATCCTGAGGGCGGAAAAAAACAGGTTCGGGGCCATTAACGAGGTCGGCATATTCGAGATGACTAAGGATGGGCTCATGCCTATTAACGATCCGTCCCTTATTTTCCTTCAGCACCGGAAATCAGCCGAATCGGGTATTTCAATTTTTCCGGCCATGAACGGTTTGCGTTCAATCCTGGTCGAAATTCAATCCTTGGTGACGGAAAGCCCTTTTACCGGGAATCCCAGGAGAATATCCGTCGGTTTTGACAGTTACCGGATGTCGATGCTGATCTCTATCATCGAAAAAAAATTAAAATTGCCCTTCTATAAGTCGGATGTGTTCCTGAATATTGCCGGTGGTATGACGGTTAAAGAGACTGCCGGCGACCTGGCCGCGGTCGCCACCCTGGT
The DNA here is from genome assembly GCA_023137075.1 of Candidatus Aminicenantota bacterium. GTDB lineage: Bacteria > Acidobacteriota > Aminicenantia > UBA2199 > UBA2199 > JAGLQA01. Next base: position 1,535 of record JAGLQA010000347.1, on the reverse strand, counting down.
TTCCAGCTATAAGAATATAACTGTACCGAAAGATTTAATCATAATCGGAGAGGTGGGCCTCACCGGTGAAGTCAGACCGGTCAGCTTCATCGAGAACCGGGTAAAGGAAGGACTCAGGCAGGGTTTCTCAAAATTCATCGTGCCCTACTCCCAGGCCGGTATCCGGAAGTCCTTGCAGGGCACACCTCAAGTTAAAAACATGTCCCTGATTCCCGTAGAAAATCTCTATGATTTCTATAAGAACCTAACAACCTGAAAAAAATAAATAACAATTCGGGATTACCGGTCCTGCCTTTTGCTATACTCCTCTTTGGTTTCAAGCTTAAGGGGTTTTAGTTTTTTATTCTCTAACTTTTTGTTTATGCCCACAAGCTCTTTATCGATAATCGTTTTAAATTTTATATTCGCTTTATCGATCTCCTTTTCCAGCACCTTCATCCTGTTAAGCTGGGAGGTTGTGGGTTTCCCGTCGTAGCCGTTGACATTGGCGTACAGGCTCACCACTTCCTCCCGCAACTGCTCTTCCCCGGTTATACCCGCGCCTTTCCGGGTAGCAACCAGGGTTTTGTGCAGTTGATCGAACTTATCGGCAAACCGGTTGAGCGTTTTCCCGAGCCGGTCGCCTTTTTTCAATTTTTCGGCATTTTCCCGGGCCTGGTCGCGCGCTTCGGCGCAGGAATGCGCCAGGTAAGCTAATTGTTCCTGCATGTGGTACAGTTTCCATACCGTCTCCTGCTGCCAGGCCCGGTCTTCCTTAGAATGACGGGAATCGGGATCGTACATGACCTTTATTTTCTGTTCGTAGATTTCCTTACCTTTGGTCAACTTAGCTGTATACGTCCCTTCACGTACCAATGGCCCGGATGGAATCATTATCGAACGGGTGGGAGAGGCCGGTACTTTCGGCGCTTTCAAGCGCAGCGGCCAATCGACGATATTGATGCCGCGGCGTTTTCCCCCGGATAGGGTTTTGATCAACTTGCCCTTGGAATCATAGATTTCCAGTTTTAAGTCGCCGAAAATATGCCGTTTTTGTAAAAAATAGGTTAATTTGCCAACTACACTGGGATTCGAACCGACAAAATCACCGGGATTAGCAGAACGACGCTCTCCCCCTACTCTCTTTATTATGACCGGCTCCGGCTCGAAAAAATGTACTTTTTTCCCCAACATGTCGGATGTAATTTTCCTGAAGAGTGACATATCATCGATGATGTAAATACCGCGGCCGTGAGTCGCCAGGATCACATCATTGTCACGGGGGTGAATCGCAATATCCCTAACAGCCACATTGGGCAGATTACCGGTGAACTGCGCCCACTGTTGGCCGCCGTCTACCGTGACAAATAACCCGAATTCCGTGCCCAAAAATAAAAGACCGGCATTTTTTATATCTTCACGAATCACAAAGGCATAACCCTTGACAGCTTTACTTGAAATCGAATGCCAGGTTTTTCCGAAATCCGCTGTTTTATAGACATAAACATTCATATCGCCGGTGCGATGACCGTCGAAAGCCGCGTATGCGGTACCCA
>JAGLQA010000346.1 GCA_023137075.1 Candidatus Aminicenantota bacterium | reverse complement strand
CTACACTTCATTTTTCTTTCTCCTTTGAAAGGGAGTCACCCATTTAGGTAACTTTGGTTCGTAAACCGTTATTATTATAGCAACTTCTAATGAAGTTGTACAGCAAATATGCAAAAATCTCCCGTTAAGGTTACCACAATAAAGTCACAAAGTCATGCACCGTGCACATTTTTTTGCACATTTTTTTGGCAGCTTAACTATTACCTTCAGCCGATACGTTACCGTACCCGCCGCATGACTCGGGGCTGCTGTGATTTGCTAAATCTTCAAACATAAGAAACTTTCATCCTCTACCTCGCACCGTCCACTCGTTCTTATTTTTTGGTGGAGTTGTAACTTTTTTTTATGATGCTGAGAATCCAGGTATATTTCACCTGCATCTTTTGCAGCAGCGGGAAATCAACTTTGACGGCCTTCCCGGATTTTTTTTCGGTTTCAGGCGCGGCAAAATCGAGCACCCCATCCGCTTCCGTATCGGTGAGGATGTAGCTCTCGCCTTTCGGAGTTCGCAATTTTACATCGATGGAATGGTGGGGCACATTTTCCATCAGTTTTTCTATCCGTTGATCCCTTCTCACGGCAGCGGACGCGGTGTGGTAGGTTACGGTAATCCAGTGACCTTTCTCATTCAGGGGGACCTGGTAGGAATCGTAAAACCAATCGGGACTCCAGGAGGAGAGACCACCCGAAGAAGTACTCTTTTTATACCGGGCATAGGACATGTGGGATTGGGTCTTCCTGCCGTAATGTTCGAGTACCTGGAAGGCCTGGTACATCCGGCCGTCTTTGGGCAGGTCGAGTTTTATCGGAAATTCATCAATGGTTTTTTGGGGGTCCGGTTCTTTTCTGGGTGCCTTGAGCGCACAGCCGGCGTACAGGATTAGACTCAATAAAACCGATACCGGCATCAATCGATTCATTTTTTCTCCTTCTTCCGTGAGTAAATCCCATTATACCATGAACAACTGCCCGTCACAAAACCCGGCCAGAATTTCTATTTACTTTTTAAAATGAAATATACTATAATTAATCTACTTTACTTTATTAACAGGAGGTCATTATGTCAACTTACAATTTGCTCATAGCCGGGAAAGAGGTAAACTCGAATAAACAAGAAAAGGTCCTGGATAAATTCAGTGGCGAAGCATTCGCGACCGTATCTATTGCTGAGAATAATCATATCGAAAAAGCGATAGCTGCGGCAGAGAAGGCAAAAAAAACCATGGCCGGCCTGCCGGCACACGTTAGAAGCCGGATAATCGCGGATACGGCTAAAATTATCGGGAAAAAAAGCGAACATTTTACCGAACTTATCATCAGGGAAGCGGGAAAACCCTATAAATTCGCCCGGGCGGAAGTAGAACGCTGTATCGAAAATATCGAATACGCGGCAGAAGAAGCAAAACGTATCCACGGTGAGACCGTGCCTATCGATGCCGGGAAAGCGGGTGAAGGGAGAATCGGCTTTTACGAACGTTACCCCGTGGGAATCGTACTGGCTATCTCACCCTATAATTTCCCACTGAACCTGGCAGCCCATAAAGTGGCCCCGGCTGTGGCTGCCGGATGCCCGGTCATCCTGAAACCGTCAAGTTTAACACCTCTATCCGGCATCGAGTTGATAAAAGCCTTTATGGAAGCAGGAGTACCGGAAGGTGGCGCCCAGGTTGTCGTTGGCCCGGGCTCCCAAACCGGTGAAATGTTGATTAAAGATCATCGAATCTCCAAAATTAGTTTCACCGGCAGCCGGGCTGTGGGGGAACGAATCACCCATATCGCCGGTATTAAAAAAATTACCCTGGAACTGGGCTCCAACAGCGGTGTTGTCATCGATAACACCATCCCGAACCTGGACTTTGCAGTAAAAAGATGTGTTATGGGCGCTTTCTATTACCAGGGACAGGTCTGTATATCCGTACAGCGAATTTTTGCTCATAAGGATATCTACGATGAATTTACGGATAAATTTATCACCCGGGCAGCGGATTGGAAGATCGGCAATCCCTTAGACAGGGAAACCGATTTGGGTCCGATGATTTCCCGGCTGGAAGCCGAAAGAGTGGAGAACTGGATCAACGAAGCTGCCGCGGGTGGCGCAAAAATACTGTGTGGTGGAAAAAGAGAAGGGAATATCCTATACCCCACAGTCATCGGTGAGGCCCGGCCCGAAATGAAAATTATGAAAAACGAGCTTTTCGGCCCCGCTGTGGTGGTGCAAAAGATCGATTCCTTCGAGGAAGGGGTCGATCTCTGCGACAACAGCGAATACGGTCTGCAGGCCGGCATATTCACTTCCGGTATAACAAAAGCAATGCTCGCGGTAAAATCCCTGGATGTGGGCGGGGTGATTATCAATGATATCCCCACATTCCGGGTCGATCACATGCCTTACGGTGGAAATAAAAGCAGCGGATTGGGCAGGGAAGGCGCGAAATTTGCCATCGAAGAGATGACGGCCCCACGCATGGTCGTGATTAACCTGGTATAAAAAAAAAGGGGCAGGTTCTTAACCTGCCCCAGGTCGTTGTTGGTTGTCTGGGCCTATAAATTCTAATCTACCCTTTTCTACATCTCTGTTGTCATACATATAGCAATTTTAATGCCAAAATT
>JAGLQA010000345.1 GCA_023137075.1 Candidatus Aminicenantota bacterium | reverse complement strand
AGGGTGCGGTTGATGTATTTTTTGTAGGCCAAATTTTTCCTGACAAAAACCTGGTAACCGAAAGTCCCTAAAGCTTTGATATTTCGCTGCAGCGCGGTTAGGTGCAACTGTTCGTAATCCAGGAGATGGCCCCTTTTCTCAAATTCTCTAAATAGAAATTCCCTTAAGGTTTTCAGGTCTAAATAGGAATCGAAAGCAAAGGAGACTAAGTCATAATAGGGCGAAGCCACTAAAGAGTCCTGGAAATCGACTACGTATAGTTCTCCTTTATGGCAGAGTATATTGCGGGAATGGAAATCCCGGTGAGCAAAGCAGGTTATGTTTTTTATTTTCTTAACCAGGGCATACAACTTTTCCCTGAGTATGTCAGTTTTCCCTGCTTCAGGATAAAAATTGCCGACAAAATGCTGCAGGAAAAAATCCATCTCCCATTTCATCCGGTCGTGCCCGAGACGGGCATCCGTATGACCGGGCGAAATACCCCTCAATTTGGATAAAATATCCACGGTTTTTTGCAGCAGGCCTTTTTTTTGTTCTTTGCCCGTTCCGGAAAAACCTTTTTGCAGCAGGGTGTCTCCTGCGTCTTCCTGGAGGATGATCCGGTTGTCGATAACCTCCTTTATCCCCGGCACGAGAATATTGTTTTCGCCGTAGAGCCTGGTCAGCCTGACAATTCGTTCTATCTCTTCCCGGTTCTCCTGCGGGAAAACCATTGCCACCAGGGTATACCTTTCAAAAAAGAGTCTGAAAAAGGTACGGGTGGAGGCTTCCCCTCTTATTTTTTCGATACGGTTCAGGTTCTTTATTTTTTCTTCGATGAATTTTTTCATGCCAGGTTTACTTTTTTTCCCCTTCCCCGGTTCATCCAGCCTGATCGGCCTGGAATACTCCCTTCTTTCCGGCCTGGCAGCCATTCTTTTTAAATCTTCGCAAAAGATTTCCGCCTTTTTAACCGCTTTTATTACTCCATCCATATCTCTTTTTTTTATATATTCATTAATTTCGTTTATTATATTATTCAGCGGATCGACAAACTTCCGTTTACTATACAATTTTTCGATAACAACTCTTGTTCCTAAATGCTGGTATTTTTCAGCGGTGCGTTCTTTATAAGAGGGCAGTAATTCTACTTTCTCCCACCATTCATGCAGCAGTGATTCAAGGGAAGCGGCTTTTTTTTCTTCTGGGACGGTGCCATTCGCCAGGAAATGTGCCATTTTTCCTTCTTCATTAATTATCTCTAACATATAATAGAGCCCTAAGAGAAGATTAATGGCGTCGGAATCAAAGCCAAGCATATTAAACCGTTTCAGCATGTCCAATTCCTTCAGCAGGATTTGCAGTTTCTTTTCTTCCGGACCGATCTGAACTGCCTGGGACCGATCTCCCATCTCCGATACATGGTTTTTTATCCATGCCAGTTTTTTCTTCAGTTTGTATATTTTGAGCGTGTGTCTTATTTTTTCTCCCGCTGACCTGATACGCACTTTGCTGCTCTTTATTTTTGTTGTGATTGCCCCGTTTTTGTTCTTGATTTCGCTGCTTGAATCCGGTGGTACGTCCTCAATCTTATTGTTTACACTGTTACTTTCTTCTCCGACTTTAGATTTACTATCTTCTTTCATACTTCTCCGCTTAGATTAAAATTATGTAAATAGCATATTTTCATAAAAAAATCAAGAAATTGTTGATTTTTTTTTATTGTCACAACCTCTTTTGTCTGGTATTATTATTCAAATGACACAACTTCCTATCGATGAATACAGAGATCTCATTGAAAAAACAATAGAAAAACATCCCGTCACGATTGTCACCGCTGAGACAGGCGCCGGTAAATCTACCCGTGTCCCCCTATGGATGTGGAAAAAAAACAAACGGGTCCACGTTACCCAGCCGCGTCGAATCGCTGCCCGTTCTTTGCCGCACTACTTAGCCCGCCTGACCGGTGTATCATTGGGAAAAGAGATCGGCTATCAAACCGGTTTCGATAGTAAAAAATCCCGGGATACACAATTGCTTTATGTAACGGATGGAGTACAGATGATCCGGGAGATAAAAGAGAAGCGTGATTACGACATATTGTTCCTGGACGAGGTGCATGAATGGAACCTGAACCAGGAGATCCTGATCGGAATCGTTAAAAAGAACTTAGATAACGGTTACTATAAAAAAAAGGGCAAACATGTTGTCGTGATGAGCGCCACTTTGGAAGCCGGAAAACTCTCTTCATTTTTAAACCAGGCGCCGATCATCACTATTTCCGGCCGTGGTTACCCGGTTGCCATGCATCATAATAATCCCCACTTCCTGCTCCCCGATGCGGCACAGATGGTGGAAATGGAAAAGAATGTGCTGGTTTTCCAGCCAGGCAAAAGCGAAATAGAGGAATTTATAGAGAGCCTGAAAGAAATGTTGGAAGCCGAGAAGTTAAAAGCTAAAATTCTACCACTTCATGCCGAACTCACGGTCAACGAACAGGCCAGGGTTTTTGAACACTACCCCATTCCCAAAGTGATTGTTGCCACCGATATCGCCCAGACCAGTTTGACGATTGACGACATCGACGCAGTCGTTGACTCCGGTCTAAAGAAAGAAATTCGCCTGGTAAAAGGCATCGAAGGCCTTTACCCGGTGGATATTTCATCGGCAGAGTGCATCCAGCGAGCGGGCCGGGCCGGCCGGGTCAAAAAGGGCCAATATTTCCTGTGCGCCGATGCCGACATCCGGGACCGGCTCCCATTCCCGGAACCGGAAATCAGGCGGTTGAACTTAGAAAGTGTGGTGCTGAGGTTGATAAAACGGGGAATTTCTCCCCTTGACTTCCCCTTTTTCCACTCACCGGACAAAGGCCTGATCTATAAAGCCATAAAAAAACTAAAAATCTTCGGGGCTATTTCACCGGAAGGGAAGGTTACCGGTGAAGGAAGCCGCATGGCCGAGCTGCCGGTTTCCATCCGCAGTGCAAAACTCCTACTGGAAGCGGGAAAAGCAAATCCGACGGTAGTGGACAGCGCGATCCGTTTGATTTCCATCCTCGAGACAAAGGGGATTACCAATAGATCATATACCGGGGAGAAGTACTCGACCGGGCCCTTCAATTCCGACCTTCTCAACCAATTGGCCATATGGAACTCCTTTCGTTTGAACCGAAAAATTATCAGTTTTAAGAAACTGGCCCTGGCTAAGGAGGTTCACCGGGAGCTAAAAAAAAGGTTGGAAGTGCCGGAGGTCAAAGGCATTCTTCACGTGAAAGACATCCGCCTGTTATTCCGGGCCGTGCTGTCGGCTTTTATGGATGAAGTATATACCCGGGAAGGCGGAGAGTACCAGCGAGAGAATGAAGAGCGGCAATTGGACAGAAAATCGATCCTTTTTGAACCGCAGCCGGAGATGATTGTCGGGCTGCCTTTTGACTTAGTGGTCACCCGGGAGAACCGGGAAACCGGTGAAAAAGAGGAAAAACCCATCTCCCTGATTACCTTTGCCTCGGAAATAACCTTTGAGATACTGGAAGATCTAAAACCTTACAGTTATCAAAAAAACGATGAAGTAAAAATTCAAAACGGCAAGATTAGAGTGCTTCGGGAGATCTACTTCGGCGAAAAACTCATCAAATCGCTGCACACGCCACCGAACCTACTGGACATGGAAGAAAGGGAGACAATTATCCCGGTTGTACTAAAATGGTACGAAACGAACCGGGGGAAATATCCTATCTGTGCCCGGAGGGAAAAACTTGAAAAGGATTTTAACGAAATCAGGGGAATTGTTAAGAGGAAATTGAAACCCTTTGAGCACTACTGGCAGGAGTTTCTTTCCCGGGAGATTAGGACGCAGCTTAACATGGATGACATTATTATGTTCTTCCAATTTCATAAAGGTTTCGCCCATATTACCTTGAAAAAACTTTTACCTTATCATTTTTTAAAAGAGTTGAAGCAGTCCAGGTGGCCCTCTTTTATAGAGGCCGGGGGGGGGATTTTGAAAATCCTTTTCATCAATAAAAAATCCTTTGTCAAATTTGATTATCCTCAATTTGAAAAGGTCAAAGAAGAGGAGACGATTTTGCCCACCGGGGAAAGGGTGGGAATCATTTTAGGACAGAGAAAATTTTTCGAGTGGCGCCAGGCTGCCGCAGAGTTCAACTACTGGAAACGAATCGATATTTTTGAGAAGAGGCAAAAAAAAAACCGGAGACCGGTCAATATTGAGGACCTGATGGAAATCCCTTTCCCCCGGGTATTGGAAGGCGGGAGAGGTAAGGACAACGTCCCTTTGGAATATTATGTAGTGCCGGAAATAGAGGAAGATAATGTTTTCTTGAAGTATTTTCTTACCGAAGATGAAGCAAAGGTCTATTTCGATAGTCGCCGTTTGGAATGGGAGCAATATATACAAAATTACAAGAAGGCCAAAATCGAAAACATCTTCAAGCAAAAAGGGTGGAAGGTTAAATCCTGACGCCGCGGGGGGGTTATAGATTTAATCGTATACCGTTTAAATAGGAAAGGCTGCGTCCCACCCGGCCCAGGTTCGTGCTATTATCGCGAACCATCAACAGGCGTTCCAGGCCGAAGCCGATACCCACCCAGCTTTCGGTTATTCGCCAGGCCCTATCTAACGGGTGGGGGCCCATGGCACCGGAGCCGACCTCGATTTCTTCTTTTCCCGCAATCACATCGGTAGTCTCACCATATACGACGGAGGTTTCTTTCTTCAGGTTGAAGTTTTGGATACCAGCGGCCCGGCTCACCAGGGTTGCCAGATCTTCGAGTCTTTTATCTCGTTCTTGCTCCGCCAATCCCATCTCAACTAAGTTAAGCATGGTAAATTCGTTGGAATGTTGAGCTCCCTGTGATTCTTTTCTAAAACAGGGACCCACCTCGAAAATGCGAACCGGTCTCTGCCACACCCGCAGCAGATCTTTTAAAATATAGTACAGGTGAGGAGCCAGCATGGGCCGTAGGCACCGGCCTTCATCCAACCAGAAAACCTGTGAAAACAGCGGATGGCTTTTATCGATAGACATTTTGGCCAGCAGGCCCTTTGACATCATAATCGGGGTGACAACCTGCACGAAACCGCTTTGCGTCAGCGTCTCCACCAAGGTACTCTCCAACCTGCATAAAGCGGGTCTGCGATGAGTCCGGCGAAACTTCTCCAGTCGTTGTTTACTCTGTTTTACCAGCTTGCGTTCCAATTCCTGGAAAACCCTATCACGTTCCGATAGGGTATTAAATTCTGCAGACATATCATTTACATCGGCATCCAATTCTTTTAAGCGACGGGTCTGCACATCAGACCAGGTAATAATCATCACGACTCCTGTGCCAGGGTGTTGAGGTAAAGTGGGGAGTACGGGTGTTGCACCCGCCTATATGGATTTAGGGTCCATACGATCACGTCTCGATCCACTCCCCATAGGATATGAATGCTTCTCGTAATCATCATGATTCTCCGGCTTGAACTTTATGTTCTTGCCGTCTTTAATATAGCATATGCGGCCCGCTTTTACAAGATCGAAAACAAAGGGTTTCAAGAACCGTTTTTTTTACATCTGTGCCCTTGGTGTTCTCTGTGTTATAAAAATAGTACTTAGTAATCCGAGTGCCAATTATTTACCTGTCCCCATAAATTAAAGCGGGTATACGAGCATTGACCGTTTCCGTCCCAATCATCCGCAAAATAAGGCGGGTGATTAGGAAATTCGATACAAACTAAGGTATTGAATTAGGGTAGACGCACTGCGTCATCTTTGTATACGCGAGCAGGCGAAGCGTTCCTCCACATTTACTGAGGATAGTCTTCTCAGACAAAAAATTAGGCAAGAAGCTAAGCCTAGAAAAGTTTCCGTCCCCAGTACTGAGGGTAGTCTTCTCAGACCTTCCCGGCAGCAGCATAGCCACGCTACCAATGTTTCCGTCCCCAGTACTGAGGGTAGTCTTCTCAGACGCTTGCTGTTTGAAAGCATTTGATGATGCCCGTTTCCAGACAAGAAATTCACGATTTCCCTTCGCTTATACCAATTTTGGTATATTTGACGGGAGGTTGACGGAAAATTTCCAAAAATCACCATTTTTCACCCATTCTTTCAAACACAAGATAGCATTATACACCTTAGCGAAATAATCGGCAAATCAATCTATTCTCCAATGATAAAAGGTCAAGGAACGATGTTTGAGAATCCAATTTTTAACGGTGTCCACCTGGGCATAAATATGCTCTTTTAAAGAGAGGTCGAGTTTCGAGGGTTCCTTACTCATTTCCGCCTCGAAATGGCTCAGGTATTTTTTTACTCCATCTCTTTTCAGGTAATAGCCCCTATCGTTTTTTACAAAGTCCAGGTCGGTAATCACTTTGAGATTAATCAAGCGGATCATAAGCCGGTCGATCCTGGCCCGGAAGAGTTCCTGGATATCGCAGACAAAGGATTCGTAATCATCTGCCGGGGAGTGAAGAAAGCCCAGGTACGGATTGAGTCCTACTGCCCGTATTGTGGCATTAATCCTGGAAAAGAGCAGGTAATATCCGAAGTTCATCAAACTGTTTACGCGGTCAGGATTCCTACGGATTCTCTTTTCAAATTGAAAAAAGGGGCTTTTAATCAACGAGTTGAAGCCCCGGTAAATATTTCGGGTACTCCAGCCTTCGATGCCCCGTACTTCATGGATGGTGCCGGCCTGGTGAATCCGGGTTTCTGTCTTATACAATTCGTTCAGAAGCTCGCTGCTGCCTTTCTTATATTTCTGCTTGAAAAGGGAGATATAATTCTTAATCTTTCCGGCGGC
>JAGLQA010000344.1 GCA_023137075.1 Candidatus Aminicenantota bacterium | reverse complement strand
AATAGAGAGAATCTCCGTATCCGAAAGGGAATAGTATTTCCTGCCATGCTCATAGGAGAATGAAAAGTATTTTTTGGAATCGGGTTTGATGGTGGTAATGTAATAGCCGTTATTCAAGGTGATAGTTAAGGGAATATTTTTCTCCGTACATTTTTTGATAAGTGCTGTTGAAAAGATGGATTTCTCCATTACCATGATCTCACTTACTCTTCTAATAGGGATGGTTTGCAGGATTTTTTTATTCTTTTTTATATCGATACTCTCCCCGCTTAAGGAAAGGTAGGAGTAAGGTTCTGTAATATAGAGTGGTTTTTTAAAAATATCGACTTCCTCTTCCGGCTGCCGGATGCCGCCACCGGCAGTAAAGGTCATACCCAGGAACTGGAAACCATCTTTGACCGGCCTGATAAATGTTTTCTCTTTCTTGATTTTTAAACCCAATGCGGATAAAAAGGTTTCGCTCTTAGATAGCGCTGTTTCGGCATCCTCTTTGCTCTTGCAAAGTATTATAAAATCATCGCCGTAGCGAATGAGCCGGACATTAAGTTCCTTTATCTTTTCATCAAAGGAGTCTAAGTAGAGATTGGCCAGGATCGGTGAGAGCGGGCAGCCCTGGGCCAGGCCTTTTAACCGTTCATGATAATTCCCTTTCAGGATATAGCCCGTATATAGAAATTTTTCAAGCAAGGAGCGGACCAGCTTATCTTTTGCAGGTAGATAGAAATCCAGCAATTTTTTCAGCCTCTGCAAATCGATAGATGGAAAGAAGGCCTCGATATCCGATTCATAGACGTATTCAAACCCTTCATCCACCGCGGATTTCACCATTTGGATCGCTTTTTCCCTGGGGATGCCCTTCCTGAAACCGATGGACTCTGCCTCGAAGAAGGAGTCGAATGTTTTACTCACGGTTTTCAGCAGGTATCGGCTCACGATCAGGTCTTTAAAACTTAACTGCTCAACCAGGCGGTCGTTCCGGTTTTTTCGTTTGATTGTAAAAGCCGTATTTGGAGACGGGATGTAATTATTTTCCCGGATGTTGTTACAGAGTGTTTCGGCAAAGGTCTCTTCCTCGAAGGGGTACATCTCATCCCGGGACAGGGTTTCTAAGGCATCGTCGTATTGTTCCAGCACGTCCATTATCACGGAAAGGAGGGCTTTTTTATCCGGGAACCGGTTGTCGAAAAAAGGGGCGGAATCTGCAAAAACACGGAAGTAACCCTGGGAGTTGGAGCGTTTCGTGCCGCTGTGCACTTCGCTGCCCAGGATGATAAAAGGCAGCAAGTCATGGAAATTTCCCCTGAGATAAAATTTCCCTACGCAGCCGTTGATGTACTGCTTTGTACCCGGCTGGGATTTGGAATGGTGTTTAATTTCGCTGTAACGCCAATAATAAGGTAGGATATCGAATTCATCGTTTTTGCTAACGTATTTAAACGTCCTACCGAATAATGTGGTAAACCTTTTTTCAAAGCTCCGGACAAAGTTTTTTTTACTAATATAAAAGCGGGATTTGCCTTTTTCTGTTTTAAAAGGTAAAGGGCTTAAGAATTCAAGGCAGAGCTCACCGTCAGAAGGTATCTCTCCCGATTCGTTTTTCAGTGTCTCGAAACTACTTTCTTCCGGCAGCCCGGTTTCGAGAAGTTCGATAGATTTGCGATTTTTTTTATCCGCAAAGTAGTCATCCAGGATTTCGATCCATTTTGCCACTTCAGCTCTCGATTTCCGAAAGAAGAGCATATGAACATTGATCCTATCCCCCTCACTCATTCTAAAATCGAACCGTCTACCCGGGAAGTGGAACACCGGGAAGTTATCTCGCTGCGGGTTGTCATCCGGGTAGGCGATGGCCTGCACGGCTTCGATCACGGCTTGCACCACTTCCACCGGCCGGCTTCTCATCACGGAGGAGGTTTTTTTTCCAAGGAACGTAAAACGTAGGCGAAACCATCTAATCCCATCAAAAGGAGATACCGTTTTTTCTTTCATTTATCACCCCCTTAGAATATACCGGAAATCGGAAAGATTTTCAATACTAAATACTCAAAAAATTCCCCTACATTTGGTTTCCGCCTCGGTGGGCGTCCCCAGTACTGAGGATAGTCCTCTCGGACTTAAATCATGGGATGATGGACCGTTCCATTCGTTTCCGTCCCCAGTACTGAGGATAGTCTTCTCAGACAATTACACCTCTAACAGACTGCTGCACAGGAAAGTTTCCGTCCCCAGTACTGAGGATAGTCTTCTCAGACTATTAAATAGGGAAGAGCCGGTAATCAAATTGTTTCCGTCCCCAGTACTGAGGATAGTCTTCTCAGACTGAAAAAGCAGGGTCCCGAAGAAAGCGACGAAAGTTTCCGTCCCCAGTACTGAGGGTAGTCTTCTCAGACTCTTGCTGTTTGAAAGCATTTGATGATGCCCGTTTCCAGACAAAAAATTCACGATCTCCCTTCGCTTATACCAATTCTGGTATATTTGACAGGAGGTTGACGGAAAATTTTCAAAAATCGTCATTTTTCACCCATTCTTCCAAAAAGCAAGAATGCATTATACACCTTAGCGAAATAATCTGCAATTATCTTTACCTCCGTGCAAATTTCTTACCATCGGCTGCCCTGCCGGGGGCCAAACTTTTGTTCAGCCGCTTTTTAGCGAGGGAATTTTATCCATGTCCATCCGTGGCTGAATCAAGCTCTCAATAATCGAAGCTCTTTTATATTTGTGCCAATTCGTGGAAATTTGTGGGCTATTAAGCCCTCAGTAATCCGAGTGCTTTTATCTGCAAGCCAATTATTTACCTGTCCCCATAAATTTCCAGCGCAGCGTTCCTCCACATTTACTGAGGATAGTCTTCTCAGACAATTGAAAAAATTCATAACATATCCTGAAATGTTTCCGTCCCCAGTACTGAGGATAGTCTTCTCAGACAGATATAAAAATACAGGTAGAGACCGATTAAGTTTCCGTCCCCAGTACTGAGGATAGTCCTCTCGGACTGAAATAATGAATTGACCTTAGCAAATTAATGTTTCCGTCCCCAGTACTGAGGATAGTCCTCTCGGACCCAAGACTACAAGTTAATCTGCCGAACAAATTGTTTCCGTCCCCAGTACTGAGGATAGTCCTCTCGGACCCCTTGCTGTTTGAAAGCATTTGATGATGCCCGTTTCCAGACAAGAAATTCACGATCTCCCTTCGCTTATACCAATTCTGGTATATTTGACAGGAGGTTGACGGAAAATTTTCAAAAATCGTCATTTTTCACCCATTTCTCAAAAAGCAAGATTGCATTATACACCTTAGCGAAATAATCTGCAATTATCTTTACCTCCGTGTAAATTTGCCTATCTGTGCGTTCGCACAGGCAGGGAAATCCATTATTTACCTGTCCCCATAAATTTTCCCCGCAGCTTTCGGGATGTCCCATATCTAATTTTTGGCTCCTCAAGAAAATCCGTGGGTAAAACCAACATGGGAAT
>JAGLQA010000343.1 GCA_023137075.1 Candidatus Aminicenantota bacterium | reverse complement strand
AATTATTTACCTGTCCCCATAAATTAATAAGCGAACCAATTTTACCAACAATTTTTTTAATAGAACCTAAATTTTAATATTCTCAACGACCGGGCCCGTTTTTGAATTGTTGACAACCAAAATATTTTTAATTATAATACGCCTGAAGAAGACAAAAAGGAAAATATGGCACTTAGATTAGCAGACCGGCTGCGGTCACTGGAAAAACGCGGCATTACAATCATCGATACAAGGCAAACTTACTTAGATGAACATGTCGATATAAATAGAATTTGCGCCGGATCGATCCTTTACCCGGGAACCCGCCTGATTGGGGCAAGAACATTTATTGGCCCCGGGGCAAAGGTCGGCAGCGAAGGCCCGGCTACAGTGGATAACGGCATTCTCGGAGAAAACGCGGAAATTGCCGGTGGTTTTTTAAAAGAGGCGGTTTTGATGCGCGGCGCCCGCGTGGGTGCGAATGCCCACGTTCGTGCCGGATCATTATTGGAAGAGGAAGCATCTACCGCCCACGCCGTGGGGCTTAAACATACCATTCTATTAAGCTATGTGACCTTCGGTTCCATCATCAATTTCTGCGATGGGTTGATTGCCGGGGGCGCCTCCAGAAAAGGCCACTCGGAAGTGGGCAGTGGTTTTATACATTTCAATTATTCCCCCTGGGGCCAATATGGCGATAAAGCGACACCATCATTAATAGGGGATGTACCGCGGGGCGTGTTCTTAAGAGAGGCGCGAATATTTTTAGGAGGGGCCGGTGGCGTGGTGGGTCCGCAAAAGGTTGGTTTCGGCTCCATTACCGCTGCCGGACAGGTCATTCGCGACGAAGTACCGGAAAACCGCCTGGTGTGCAAACCCGCTCCGGAAATCGATAAAGAGAGCAGTCGTCATCGAACAGACCCACCGGAAAAACGCACCGAATTAAACCTAGAGTATATTGGGCAATTGCTGGCCTTGAAGGCGTGGTACGAAGAGGTCCGGCTTTCCCGCATCCCTGGTTCTGAAGAATTTGATCACCTGCGCATCGTTACGGAGGAAGCGATAAAAACGTTGCAAACCTGTATTCAAGAACGAATCAACCGTTTGCTGTCTTTCCTGGCCGAAAGAGTGGCTGACAGGCCGGTCATCAAATTTGACGTAAAACCCTGCCCACTAACGATTAAATGCGAACAACCTTATGTCGATCATGTCGATTGGGTCAGGGGGGTTCCGGAAGATTTCCTTAGAGAAGGAGTAAGCTGGCTTAAATCGATCGCCGAAAGTGTTAATATTTCATAATTTAAATGTAAAAAGTTTATGATTTAAGAAGTACCCTATAGGGACCAAAAGAAGCGATGCCGAAGCAGTTCCCGGTATTGAAGAAAAAAACCTGGCAAAACCATGATATACAAAGGCATACTTAAAGAGGATAAAGGCAAAACCTTTATCTTAAATGCCGATGGGGAGAAGTATCTTGAGCCGGAAGTTATCTGGGACGGTTACCTGGAACACTGGAAAAACCAAAAAGTGTGCGCCCGTTTCCTGCCTCAACATGAGTACGAAACCGGTTCTCCTATCGTTATACTCTGGCCCGATGAACCGCGGCCATCATATCCCTATTTCGAGCTTTACTACAACGAACGTCTGGTGATGTACCCGTTATCATTATGCGGACATATCTCCATAAACGTCAATAATGAAGTGTTCAACTTTTCTCAACTTCTAAATGAGACTGAAATAATGTCATTAGAAGAATATTTTTACCGCCCGGCTTTAGGTGAATTTGCTCCGGCGCCTAACCGGAGCCGGGTGAACCTGCATGACAAAGAGAAACCATATTATGATAAGTTTGGTCGTAACTTTATGCGAACCATCCAGGTAATCAGGGCAGAGTACTTTGACACCGCTGCCCTCTCGACGTTTTTTCACAATAAAGTACGCGCCATACACTCTGCCCCGGTAAATCCGAAAAAACCCGGGAAATATGCCGGATTCAAAATTTTCACAGAAAGCTGTACTACCATTATCCGTGATGGTTTAAGGCAGATAGGTTTTTCCGGTATCAGGGGTTTATTGCCCCGGGGTCTTTTTAAAAATGCGGCAGCAAGCCTGTTAAAAGAGCAAAAAAAGGGGCATTTAAAAGTTGAATTTTACACACTGCCGCAACTCAAGGTAAAGGAAGCGCCCTACAGCGTCCCACTGCGTGGGGAATTATAGAAGGCACTTCGTGCCATCTCGAAGGGCCGCCTTAAG
The DNA here is from genome assembly GCA_023137075.1 of Candidatus Aminicenantota bacterium. Classification (GTDB taxonomy): domain Bacteria; phylum Acidobacteriota; class Aminicenantia; order UBA2199; family UBA2199; genus JAGLQA01. The sequence goes on along the minus strand of JAGLQA010000343.1, from coordinate 1,539 downwards.
TGATAGAAAAAATTTTTTTAAAAGGTAAAAAGAATGATTATTTCAAATTACAACGAAACAATCGGCATAACCGGGGTGGTGGCGCACCGCGGCGCCCATAAACATGGACCAGGCAGCCCCAATTCCATGACCGCTTTTAAAGATGCCGTCACAAAAGGATTCTCTGCCTTTGAATGCGACGTGCTCCTTTCAAAGGATAAGCAGGTGGTGGTGGCGCACGGCCCCGGAACCGGCTGTGATGGCGGCAAACCGGACATCCCGGTTCATTCATCAACCTACGCGCAGTTATCGCGCGTAGATTTAGGCAATGGAGATGCTGTACCCCTGTTGGAAGATGTGCTGCGGCAAGTCACCGGGCAGAATAATACCGGTATTGTGATAGAGGTCAAGGAGACACAGGATGGAAATAATCTATTACTGGCCCGGAAAGTCTATGATATCGTCAAAAATCAAAAAGCCCTAAGCCGGGTGCAGTTTATCGGTTTCAACTACGAGCAATTGTTAGAGATATTAAAAATAGACAACTCTGTAAGATGCTCCCCTTTAGAGCACTGCCGCGATGTGGTGCAATATGCGGTGGACGGCATGTGGGGCGTCGATTTTCACAAGGATAGATACGACAAGAAATTGGTGCAAGCATGCAAAAAGGCCGGTTTAAAATTGAACACCTGGACAGTCAATAGTCCGAGAATGATGAAAAAATTTAAAAAATGGGGCTTCGATTTTATCACCACCGATGAACCGGAAAAATGCCTGAAAATTGAAACCCGGTATTGCATCACAACTATATGAAAACACATAGCCGGCAGGTGTGATTATTTATTAAAAGATATTCATTTTGTTGAAAGAAGGAGGCGAATAATTTTAAAGAAAAAAGGCGGACAGGTGAATTATTATCCCTATTTTGGGGAGAGGCCGTAATCTCCACCGCAAACTAAATCTATGATTTCTTTTAAAAAAAAGTTTATAGATTTTAGCAAATTTGAAAAATAGGAGAATTTATGATATAAAAAACTATGTTAAATGGAAACTGCGGTACACGAAAGCAAAGGGAGTAATAACAATATGGAAGAAAAAAGTAAAAATTTAAAGATCGACCGAACCTCTTTTCAATTGGGAATGATCAATTGTTTTGCCGAGATAGTGGCTTGCGGGGTAAAAAAAATGGCCCTGAGCCCACCCCTTCGCCCGGATGACTACCGGAGAATCGAGGCCGCCTCCAACGAAATTGTCAAAGGTTTCGGAATAAAATCCTATTTAGAGAAATCGCTGCTGTTGACCGATCTGCAAAGGGAAGATTTTACAAAGGGGAAATGGTCGGTTCTCTACTATGAAAAGGATGAAATCCTTGAAGAATATTTTAAATTGAAGCGCGTGAAAGAAGAACTGGAAAAGGACGGTCATTACGATAAAGCAGCCAGGACAGAGGTTTCGCGGGATTTCATGAGACTATTGAGCTACCCGGAAGAGAAGATAGATGAAATACTATCCAGGTCCACTCCAAAATCCCCATTTATGATGTCGGTGTAGGGAATTTTT
>JAGLQA010000342.1 GCA_023137075.1 Candidatus Aminicenantota bacterium | reverse complement strand
GCACTGCGTCTTCTTTGTTTACGCACTGCGTCATTCTTTGTCAATTCATCAAACCCGCAGAAATCATCGGGAAAACATCTCATACGGCCTTGAAATAAGACTATAGTTCGTTTAGAATACCCTTATGAAAAAGAAAATAGCTAAAATAGCGAAATCTTTGAAAGGAGAACTGGTAACATTTCTCCGGGAAATAATAGCCATTCCATCGCCGAGCGGGAAAGAAGAAGCTGTCGTTAAACGGATAAAAGAGGAAATGAAAAAAATCGGTTTTAAACAGATCCGGGTTGATCCCTTAGGCAACGTAATGGGGACAATAGGCAGCGGTAAACGGATCATCGCTGTAGATGGGCACTGCGATACAGTCGGTGTTGGTAATCCGGATAGCTGGGAATTTGATCCCTTTAAAGGCAAATACCAGGATGGCATCATCTATGGCCGGGGGGCATCCGACCAAAAGGGCGGCCTGGCTGCTGCCATTTATGCCGGAAAAGTGTTGAAAGAAATCGGCATTCCCGGCGATATCACGTTTTTAGTGGTGGCTTCGGTTCTTGAAGAGGATTATGAAGGATTTTGCTGGTATTATATCTTAGAGGAAGATAAAATTAAGCCGGAAGTCCTTTTACTGACCGAACCCTCCAACTTAGGAATTATGATTGGTCAACGCGGCCGTATGGAGATAAAGGTCGAGACAACAGGAATCTCCTGCCACGGTTCCGCGCCGGAACGGGGTGAGAATGCGATTTATAAAATTGCGCCGGTTATCCGGGATATTGAGAAGTTGAATGAGGTGCTGCCTGCAAGGGGTATATTGGGCAAAGGTACCGTAACCGTAACCGATGTGCGATCTTCCGCTCCCTCTCTTTGCGCGGTCGCGGACAGCGCGGCGATTCATTTAGACAGGAGGCTCGGCGAGAAAGAGACGATGGAAACCTCTGTCGCTGAAATCGCGGCTTTGGAGTCGGTGAAAGACGCTAATGCAAAGATTTTGGTGCCGGAATACAATATAAAAAGCTATACCGGCCTGGTCTACCCGATAAAATCCTATTATCCCATGTGGGTCATGGAACGAGATCATCCCTTAGTTCAAGCTGCTGAAAAAGCATATAACAACCAATTCTCTGAAAACGCGAATGTGGGAACCTGGCAATTTTCCACCAATGGTGTTGTCACCAAAGGGGTGTTTAATATTCCCACCATAGGTTTTGGGCCGGGAAAAGAGGAGTTTGCCCACACCGCCAACGACCAGGTGCCCGAACAGGATCTTGTCAAAGCCGTTGAATTTTATACGGCTCTTGTTCTGGAGTATGGCCGGAACGCTAAAACTCCCGAATAGTTCAACCCCGATGTATCGGTCGGTAAAAAAAGGGACATTACCCTTTTTTTTATTTTTTCACTCCCTGTACCACAACGAAACTCCCTTTGCCATATCCTTTTTGTGGGATTTCTATCCTGGTGATGCTGGGATTTATCAAGGTCTGGAAAAACTTAAAATCCCGGAACCTGGCTCTATCTAACAAACCGGTCATCTCATCCACGCCTAAGAGATGTGCGTTTTTATAGAATTTATTCGACTCTCTTTTTTTTTGATAACTTTTTCCCATCTCGCTGTTTTGGTCGATGAACCCGATAATAATTTTGCCCTTTTCTTTCAATACCCGGTGCGCTTCCCTGAAAGCGATCAGGGGTTCGGCAAGAAAACAAACCGTCGTCACAAACAATAGAAAATCAAAAGTACCAGGTGAAAAGGGTAGTTTTTCCGCGTATCCCCTTATGATTTCTATACCTCTTGCTTGAGCAAGTCGGGCCATTGATTCGGCGGGTTCGATGCCGCAATATACATTCAACATGGCGGCGAAACGGCCGGATCCCACCCCCACTTCTAATCCCGCTCTACCCGAAGGAATTGCATTCTTCAGGGCCGCCAGCTCGGCCCGGTAGAGAAAGAGATGGTCTTCATACCAGCGGTCATATTCTTCGGCACTTTCTTCAAATACGTTTTCGTTATTCATAATTAGTAATTATAACAAGGTTGTCAAGCCCCCTTATCCCAGGGGCTGTTTTTAGCCCACAGATTACCCAGAGCGCAAACAGGTGTCAGGTTTTCGATACGCTTTTTTTCAAAACTTGACTTTTACTAAGAAGATTTCTATTATATCTATTTCCAAATTAAAGACCGGCCTTGAAATATGAGAAAAGAATTTCTAAGTAAATACGAGGAAAACAAATGGCAGAAGATTATTATAAAGTATTAGGCGTCAACAAAAACGCAACCAAAGAAGAACTCAAAAAAGCCTTCCGTAAGCTGGCCATGAAATACCATCCCGATAAAAACAAAGATGACAAAGCAGCGGAAGAACAATTTAAAAAAATTAACGAGGCTTACGCCGTTTTAAGTAATGACGAAAAGAGAAAACAATACGATATGTTTGGAGCCGAAGGATTTTCACGACGTTTTTCCCAGGAAGATATTTTCAGGGGATTCGATTTTAAGAATATTTTCAGTGAATTCGGTATCGGTGATATTTTCGGCGGCCGCGGCGGCAGTTTTTTTTCCGATGTATTCGGGGGCGGAAGAAAGTCTAGAGGAGGGCGGAGGTATGCATCGCAGCCCCCCAGGCGCAGTGAGACGGAACTTCACGTCGGGCTCGAGGAGGTGGTAACGGGTGCCAGGAAACGGGTTTCCCTTGACACAGGCGGAGGAGTCGAAACCTTAGACATTACCATACCGAAGGGAATTGAAAATGGCCGGAAGTTGAGGCTCAAAGGGAAAGGCCCCGCCGATCCTTTTTCCGGTCAGCGTGGTGACCTGTACTGTAAAATAATTATCGACCCGCACCCCCACTTTGAAATCAAGGAAAAAGATCTGATCCTGAAAAAAGAGGTCAAATTAACGGACATGGTCTTAGGCGGGAAAGTTAGATTTACCACCATTGACGGAAGTGAAATCGAATTGAAAATTCCGGCAAACTCCAGGAATAACGCCATGCTGCGGATTAAGGGTAAAGGAATTCCCGGCACCAAAGGCAAGTCCGACGGCAACCTGCTGGTACGCCTACAGGTAAAATTACCCAACCAGGTCAATGAGACCCAGAAGCGCTTATTCGAGCAATTAGCAGAGTTGGGTATATAGTAACGAATTACTGTAAATACGATCCGAATGGTACGATATTTATAATTTTTTGTACTATTTTTATATCCTTAACATTATCTCTCCTTTAGAATAGGTAGGGTTAAAAGAATGAGAAAGTTTTGATTTAAAGGAGGAATAAGGTGAATAAAGTAGAAATTTTTGGGGGTATAGGTAATAGTAAGGTAATGGAGGAGCTTAGCAGCAATATAAAGAGAATATCCTTATGTGTCGTGAATGTCCTGATTTCCGGGGAGAGTGGCACGGGCAAAGAATTGGCAGCCCGGGCCATTCACTATCAAAGCTGCAGGGTTGGTAAACCATTTATCCCGGTCAGCTGCGGCGCCGTACCGGAAAACCTTTTTGAAAATGAACTCTTCGGTCATGTAAAAGGCGCTTTCACCGGTGCCGGTATGCCGCAAAACGGGGTGGTGAAAGAGGCGGAAGGGGGCACTTTATTCTTAGACGAAATAGGGGCCGTTTCTTCATACATCCAGGTTAAATTACTGCGCTTGCTTCAAGAGAAAGAATACAAATCTTTAGGCGATTCTAAGGCCCGAAAGGCCGATATCAGGATAATAGCCGCCACCAATGAGGATTTGCGGATGCTGATAAAAAAGGGAATGTTCCGGGAAGACCTGTTTTACCGGTTGAACATCGTTAGCGTTCATATTCCCCCCTTACGAGAGAGGAAGGATGATATCCCACTGCTGGTTGAACATTTTAGTGAAAAATATTCCCGGGAATACAACAAACCGTTAAAAAAGTTTTCCGATAGGGCTGTGGAGGCGCTTGTTTCCTTTCACTGGCCCGGCAATATCAGGGAATTAGAAAATAAAATTCAGCAAGCTATAGTGCTGTCCAGGGGGCTGCTGATAACCGCGCAAGATCTGAAATTAGAGCTAAAAGAATTGAAATCAAAGAAACTGAAGACCCGGTTGGAAAACTTCAAACAGGCGAGGAATAAAATCATTAGTGCCTTTGAAAAAAACTACTTGACAAAACTGCTCAATGAATTTAATGGAGACATGGTCAGTGCGGCTGCGTGTGCCGGCAAGAGTCGCACCGCGCTCTGGAACATGCTCACAAAGTACAATCTTCATCCAAGGGAATTCCGTCCCCTATAAATTAATGGGACGTTAATATTTTTTTGTCTTTTAAATACCGCAATTCTGATTTTAGCCACGGATGAACACGGATTTACACAGTGCCGTGCCCGGAATCAAAAAAAGGATATTCTAAAAGGCCTGGAGGCATACGCGGCGGAGCTGCTTCCGTCATAAAAAAGTGACGCTGAAAAAATCCTATCAAATTATTGGAAAATCGATTCTTTACACCCATCATAATTAATCTCTTTGAGTTACCCCCGTCACAAAAATATGACGCTTTTAATAATAGACACAAACTATGTCTTTATCAACGTTTTGCCCCTTTTTACCGGCTGGGTGCGCCTCAGCCCCGTCATAAAAAAATGACGCTCACCTATTAATAATAATTTCTGTTTTCATGGAAACCCTTTTATATCAAGTGTTTTTGAAAATTCGGATTCTGGCACCATTATTGCAAACAAATGATGGAACGTTTTGGATAGACAGAGATTTTATGAAGGAATATGAAGAAAAGTGAACAGGTAGAAAAAAACGCGTCGTCCTGCTATGCATACAGTAGGGAGCATCTCCGGGATGAACTGGAAAAGCTGGATACCTTATTGCATTTCCAGGTTTTGAGATTCCGGAATCTGAATCCCGGTAGAAAAGCGGGTACTTTTGCCGGCCTTTATATTGCCGAAGAAGAAGTGGACAGCGTAATCGGCAGGGCACCGGGTTCCTATGAGGATTCCGACCTTGAAGCTCAAAGGAAGCAGGTAAAAACCATACAGGAACAAATTTTTGAAAGAGTTAAGGGCAGTTTATCGAAAAACATATATCTTCCTTTCTATAGATTGTCACGGATTTTTCAACTGGGTCCCTTTGAAATGGACATTATCCTGGTATGCCTGGCAGTGGAATTGGATTTGAAATATGAAAAACTTTATGCTTACTTGCAGGATGATGTCACTAAAAAATCCCCCTCGGTAAATCTTATCATGAAACTATTGTGTTATACCGGGGAGGAGAAGATCGATGCAAGAACCCGTTTTTTTGCGGACTCTCCACTCTTTAAATTCCAATTGTTAACCTTTATCGGCAGCGATACCCATCGTCCTTTGATAAACAGGTTTGTAAAATTAGCCGACCGCATCGTAAATTTTATCCTTGAACAGGATGTAATGGATGCCGAAATCTTTTCTATTGCAAAAATGACATTCCCTAAAAAGGATTGGTCGGGAGTGTTAATGGAAAAGGGTGATGAACGAAAACAACAAATGAGCAGGATGGGGGAAAAATTATTAAGAGAAAGTGAAACAGGCAGGGTGGTATTTTACTTAAAGGGGCCCTATGGAATAGGAAAAAAGTTAACGGCAGAGGCTTTTTGTTACCGGCTTGGCCTGCCCTTGATAATCGTCGATATAAATGAACTCCTGGATTCCGGCGTTCAGCCCGATCTTGAAAAGTTAGTAAAAAAGATATTTATTGAAGCCCTTCTCCGGCCGGCCGCTGTCTATCTTGAGCATTTTGACCGTCTTTTTTCCGAAAATTCCCGGGAAATTCATTATCAACATGTCATTATTAATACCCTGAAAGAGTTTTCCTTCATCACATTTACAGCAGGGGAGAAAGACTGGAATCCTTCGCTCCACCTGAACGAGCACCCATTTATAGAAGTGCGGTTCCCTTTACCTTCTTTTCAGCTGCGAAAACAATTATGGAATATATTCCTGAATGATTATTCTTTGCACTCAGCGGGCCTTAATATCGATGAAATTGCCAACAAGTTTCAATTTACCGGCGGACAAATACGGGACGCTTTTAATGAGGCTGGAAGTATTGCCATGATGAAAGGCAGTTATGAGAAAGAGGGAATCACCATGAGCGAACTGTACGACGCCTGTAATTCCCAATCAAATAGAAATTTATCAAAAATGGCACGAAAGGTCATACCACACTATACCTGGTCCGATATCGTGCTGCCGGTGGATAAGCTGCTGCAGCTTAAAGAGATGTGCAATTATGTCAAGTATCGACAACTGGTTTATGATGAGTGGGGATTTGATAATAAAATCTCCTCAGGCACCGGGTTGAATGTTCTTTTTTCCGGCCCTTCCGGTACCGGCAAAACCATGACAGCCGAGATTGTTGCCCATGAACTGAATCTGAATTTTTTTAAAATCGATCTTTCCTGCGTGGTCAGTAAATATATCGGGGAAACCGAAAAGAATTTATCGGCTATCTTCAAGGAGGCTGAAACCGCCAATGCAATTCTTTTTTTTGATGAAGCCGATGCTCTTTTCGGCAAACGGTCGGAGGTAAAAGATGCTCACGACCGCTATGCCAATATCGAGATAAACTACTTGCTGCAGAAGATGGAAGAGCATGAAGGATTCGTTATTCTGGCCACCAATTTCCGCAGGAATATCGATGAAGCTTTTACCCGCAGGATGCATTTTGCACTTGATTTTCCCTTCCCCGACCGGGAGTACAGGTTAGATATCTGGCATAAAATATTTCCCGAAGAAACGCCTAAAAGCAGTGACATCGATTATGAATTCCTGGCTAAAAAGTTTAAGATTTCCGGTGGAAATATCAAGAACATTGCCCTGAACTCGGCATTCCTGGCAGCCGATAATTCAGGAAAAGTCGATATGCATCATATTGTCCGGGCCGCTAAACGGGAATTTCAAAAAATGGGAAAACTATGCAGCCAGGCGGAATTCGGTAAATATTATCCTTTTATTACGTCCGAAGCGAGAGAAAACCGATGAGTGATTATAGAGTGTTCGAAGATTTAGGTGAAACCTTAAAGCAATTGTTGACTGAAAATCTTCTATCCTTAGGAAGTCCTGTAAATATCGTATTTGATTCACCGGCAGATATAGAAATGCAGAATGATTCTCCTCATACTTTATCGCTCTTTCTCTTTAAAGTGGAAACAAATCCCCATATGAACAACCGGGAAATGCAAAACATTAACCATAAAAAACTTAAATACCCACCCATAACATTGGACCTGTTCTACCTGCTGACCCCCTTTGCCAATGATAGAAGCCAGGAACATTTGATTCTCGGTAAAGTCATGCAAACCTTCCATGATCAGGCGATTTTAAAAGGCCGTTTTTTAAAAGAGGGGCTGGAAGGGACAGGCAGCGAATTTCGGTTAACACTCTTTTCGCTACCCTTTGAAGAGATGTTTCAACTCTGGCAGAGTTTTACGGAAAAATCCTTCAGGCTTTCGATTTGTTATAAAGTCACACCGGTAGAGATAGATTCCACCAGGGAGGAGGAAGCCAGGCGGGTATTGGAAAAGCAGCACGAGTATGGTCAAAAGTCGGTTAAGCAGGTGACATAATGGCGATTCTATATGGATATGATTTTTTCCCCGACCAAAGAATCACCGGCAAACTCTCTATGGCCGTTTTTCTTGTGGATGATTATACGGGCAATCAGCCCATTGGTGGGGTAAAGGTCTTTTTAGAAGGCCAGGACTTAAAAAGTGTCAAAAATCCCAGTGGGTATTACCTTTTCCTGGACCTTCCAGGCACTAAATACCGGATTCGGGTGATATCCGACCATTATTTTGCAGAGACAATACCGGTGAAACTCTCTGACCTGGTTACCGGGCAGCCGGTTGTAGATATTAGATTAAAGCCAAAGCCCTCTTACCCATTCCCATCAGGGGCAACCTTGATCCGTGGCATGGTCCGGGATATAAATAATAGTCCTGTTTCCAGGGCCCGGGTAGAAATCCTTACGAAGGGAGTAGA
>JAGLQA010000341.1 GCA_023137075.1 Candidatus Aminicenantota bacterium | reverse complement strand
GGTCTGTCGAGCTCGGGCAAAAAGTGCACGTGGTTTTGTTTTTTTGATTTTTCGTGTTCGGAAAATGAAATTTTTATTTTACTCGTAATATATGGATATGGAAAATCAAAAAAAATCAAAAACATCGGAATCCGCTAAAAAGAAAAGATATTTAATACTTCAACAGAAGTTTGCCAAAGGTCAAACTCTCTCCCGATCAGAATTAAAAGAATTAGAAAAGTTTAAAAGCAGCAAGCTGCCTACTGGTGTTGTTGATACTCAGAAAAACTTAGCCAAGGTTCTGGGTGTTTCCACTAGGACCGTACAATATTGGGATGCTGATGGTTTGCCAAAGAATAAGCAAGGCTTTTATGACTTAAAGATGGTAGAGGATTGGCGCTTTTCTAAGAAAAACCCAAAAAAGAAAAAGGGAACAAAAAAAGAAAAAGACTATGAAACCGAGTATCGCAAGTTTAAATCGAAGCTTGCTGAGATGGAGTATAAAGAAAAGAGCGGGCAGCTTGTTCCCGCGAGAGATGTTGAAAGAGATAGCGTTAGGAAAATTGTAGTAATTAAGCAGAAGTTTCTAGCGTTGCCCAGGGTGATTGCTCCTCAGTTGATGGGGATATCAGTAAGAAAAATAGAAGAAGTTTTACGGTTAAGAATAGAGGAGATTATTGATGATTTCGCTCAAGGAAGAATCGAAGTCAAAACAAAAAAGAAAAAGTAGATCTGTCTTTACCGAGATAGAGCGAAGAGCGTGGCAGCTTCCCAAGAAGCTCAGCGTTTCGGAGTGGGCCGATGAAAGCCGTTACTTAGATGACAAGACATCAGCTGAGCCAGGCCGGTGGCGCACAGAAAGGACGCCCTACCTAAAAGGGATAATGGACGCGTTTACTGATGTTCTGGTCGAGCAGATCACCATCAAGGCGTCTACTCAGGTTGGTAAGACTGAAAGCTTATTAAACATGATGGGGTATGCTATGGACCAGGATCCTGGTCCATCCCTTTTAGTTATGCCCAGGAAAGATGATGCTAAAACAATTTCTACTGATCGAATAAAACCTATGGTTGAGATCTCGCCGGCTATTTCAAGGCACTTAACTGGATATGATGATGATCTTAGTAATTTTTCCATTTCTATTGACAGGATGACTCTTTATATGGCGTGGTCACAAAGCCCCGCATCCCTGGCCGGGAAACCTATCCGGTACCTTTACCTTGATGAGATAAACAAATACCCGCCGTTTTCAGGAAAAGAAGCTGATCCCATAAAGTTGTCGACCGAAAGAACTAGAACTTTTTGGAATCGCAAAATAGTAAAGGTGTCGACACCAACCATAGAGGAGGGGTATATCTCCAGGGAGTACGAGAGATCAGACCAGTGCAAGTATTATGTACCATGCCACCATTGCGGTAAGTATCAGGTGCTTGTATTTCCTCAGATTAAGTTTCCCAAAGGTGAACGTAACCCTGAAACAATAAAATCAAAGCGTCTGGCTTGGTATGAGTGCGTTGGGTGTAAAAAAGCTATCACTGACGCTATGAAACAAAGTATGATGATCAAGGGTGAGTGGCTCCCGGAAGGCTGCAGTATCGACAATGAAGGAAAAATTAAAGGGAAAAAGAATTATACAGCGCACCGGGGGTTTTGGATTAACGCGTTGTATTCTCCCTGGCTTACCTTTTCGGAAATAGCGGCTGAGTTTTTAAGTGTTAAAGGCCGTAGTGAACTTTTAATGAACTTTGTTAATAGCTGGTTAGCCGAAGAATGGAAAGAAAAGATTGAGGAGAGGGACCCGGATAAACTAAAAAAGCTTGCTCTTGAATATCCAGCTGGCACGGTTCCCGATGGCGTGATCGTTCTGACTGCCGGCATTGATGTTCAACTCGATCATTTTTATTATGTTGTGCGAGGTTGGGGTGTAGGCTATGAATCTTGGAAGATCGAATCTGCCCTTGTTGAATCTTGGGAAGATGTTTTTTTAATGTTTAATAAATATTATCCTTCTGAGGTTCCGGGGATCGAACCATTCCAGGTTCACTTAGCCTGTGTCGATACTGGTTATAAAACAACAGAGGTATACGATATCTGTAGGGACTGGGTTGGTTTAGCCAGGGCCATAAAAGGAAAGCAGGAATTGGGCGGAATGCTGTATAAAATGAACAACTTAGATAAATATCCCAGCGGGAAGAATATGCCCGGCGGATTAAAGCTTTACAATCTTGACGTGACCCTTTTTAAAGACAAAGTTTCGCGGTTTATAAATACAGGACTAGCGGGAACAAGCAAGTGGCATTTGCCGCGGGATCCATCAAGGATGTATCTTAAGCAAATGTGCGCAGAAGGTAAGGTGATAGAAAGAGATAAAACCGGCAGGGGCCGTGAGGTATGGAAGAAACTCTCATCTCACGCAGCCAATAACTTTTGGGATTGCGAAATTTACGCCGCCGCAGCTGCTGAGATGTTAAGGGTCTACGCCTTGTGTGAAGATGATAAGCCGAAGCCTATAGCCTCGGACGTGCAGAAGAAAACAAAGAAGGGAGGCAGCTGGGTTAAGAAACAGGGGAATTGGCTGAATCGTGGATAAGTGGATAGAGAAAAAAGATCATTGGCTGAATGGGCACACACCTAAGAAAAAAAAGATAAAAGCCCAATCTGATAATAAAAACCACAGTATTGAGGGAGTAGTTTACCATCCCGTTAGGTGCCCTAAGTGTAAAAGCAAAAATGTTAAATGTGATAAAACCGCATTACCAATCCGCTATCATTTCTGCAAAGATTGTAAAAATCGTTTTAAAAGTGTAGAGAGCGATGATTAATATTTATTCCACGCTGTAGGAACGACCCCATTGACTATCTCTTGACAAGTCTCAAAATGTAAGTATGAATTAAAGAATACTAAAGGAGATCTGTCAAATGACCGCACCAACAAAACAAATAATGCTGGACAATGTCGAAACGGCTATCAATGCTATTGCGGCCGGCGGCGCTGTGCAGTCTTATAATATTTCCGGCCGAAACATTCAAAAGTATTCACTAACAGAATTAATTAATTTGCGAACTCAATTAAAAAAAGAAATTAACGCGGAGAGCTCTACAGGAACAACAAACTATGCGGGGTTTGATAGATAATGAGCGCTGAGAAAAATACAAAGAAAAGTTTTGCTGAAATATTGGGATCCGGAATTGACCGGGCCATTGGTATTTTTTCACCTCAAGCTGAATCGAAGAGGAGGTATTTTCGCCATATTTCAAAATCAATGTTTGGATCTTACCGCGGCGCTAAATCAGACAGGTTTCGCAGTTCATGGGGACCAGGCGGAGGTTCTGCCGATCAAGACCTTCTAACAGATTTGCCTAAACTACGCGAAAGAAGCAGGGACCTGATAAGGAATGACGCGATTGCTTCTGGCGGAGTTGAAACAATCATAACAAATATTATTGGCTCTGGCATAAAGCCTCAAAGTAGAGTCGACAAAGAGGTTTTGAAAATTAATGAGGACTTTGCTTCTCAGCTTCAAAAACAACTTGAAAAAATATGGACAGCATGGGTACCGTATGCTGATGCCGGCAACCGCCTAGATTTTTATGAGATTGAAGAATTAGAAGAGAGGTCAAGGTTTGCCAATGGTGAATCAATAATCCTACCGCTAAGAATTAAAGACAGAAATCGGCCGTATAGTTTAGTTTTGCAAAGTATTGAATCTGACAGATTAAGCACTCCCGGAGGACTGTATGGGAGTAAGGATATCCGTTCTGGCGTTAAGATTGGTAAATATGGAGAGCCGGTTGAATATTGGATCAAAAAAACTCATCCCGGAGATTGGATATTTGGAAGAGGTAGTGGGAATGACGTTGATAGTTATATCAGGTATCCGGCCAGAGATAAATTTGGAGTAAAGAAGATCTTTCACCTATATCATGTTTTACGTTCAGGGCAAACCCGCGGCGAGCCATTTTTCGCCCCGGTAATAAATCTCTTTAAGGATAGATACGAATACATGGAAGCGGAACTGGTTGCGGCCCGGCTAGCTGCTTGCATCGGCCTGATAGTTAAAAAAGATAATGCCCTGGGAGCAGCTATTGCCAGGAAATCAAGCACCGATTCTGACAATAAGCGGATAGAAGAAATAACCCCGGCTATGGTTGAGTACCTTGAACCGGGAGAATCTATCGAACAATTTGCGCCTAATCGCCCCGGTGGAACCTTCGGCACTTTTATGGAGCGAGTATTGCGCGATATCTCATCGGGATTAAATATACCTTACGAAATTTTATCTAAGGATTTTTCCAAATCTAACTATTCAAACACCAGAGCAGCCCTGATCGAAGCTAGACGCTTTTTCCAAAAACAACAAAGATTTGTGGCTAACAAATTGGGCCAGCCGGTTTTTGAAATGCTGATTGAGGAAGCCTACTTAAAAGGTGAGCTGCCGATACTTGATTTTTATCAGAACCGCAGCGCTTATGTGCGAACCAAATGGATATCTCCGGGGTGGTCGTGGATTGACCCTCAGAAAGAAGTTAAAGCAGCCGTTATGTCTGTTGACAATAATCACTCTACCCTTGCCGATGAAGCATCAGCTCATGGCGGTGATTGGGAAGAGATACAGGAGCAGCGAGCGCGTGAGCTAAAAAAGCAGAAAGACCTTGAGCTAGAACACGGAATCAAATTTAATCAAAAACAGAGAGATGAAAGCACTAGCGATCAGGTTGTAGAAGAAATTAACGCCGGAAAAGATGAAAATGATAAATGAACATAAAAAAGACATAAATAAAAAAGATAAAATAGGCACCTTCCGTATCGCTGTAACACCGGTTAATGCAATGGTCAAGCCTAAAATAATTGTTTTAAATTCAGAAAAGCTAAAAAAGGGGGCGGTTTATGTCTAAAGAACAGATCAAGCGAAGATTGGAAGTTACGCGCGGAATAAAACAAGGCGCTGATGGAATTGATAGAGAATTTGAAGATAAGAATTTAAAGGGAGTTATCCGGGGCATGGCGGTGATGACTAAGGGGAATGTAAAAGATTACCGGGCCTGGGTTATTGACGACATTACTCTTGACCAGATTGTTTCTGCCGGTAATGCGCATAAACTAGGCTTAAAATCACGCTTTGGTCATCCCAATATGAGCGTAACTGCCCTAGGAACATTTCTTGGCCGGGCTAAGAATTTTGTCAAAGACGGAGATATTGCCAGGGCTGATTTATATTTTAGCAAGACGGCTTACGATACGCCAAATGGAGATCTGGCCTCGTATGTTCTTGATCTCGCTCAAAAGGATCCTGATGCTTTCGGAACATCGGTTGTATTGGGAGATTTTGAACTTGAGGATCAGGAAATAACCGAAGATCAAAAGAAGGACGGTGTAACAGAGATGTCACCCTTATTGCGGGTTAAGACGCTCATGTCTGTTGATGCTGTCGATAGTCCTGCCGCTAATAACGGCATGTTTGGAACTTTTTTCAATGAAAGCGTGGAGCTTTCAGCTAAAGCTACAGAATTTTTGGATAATCTTTTAAGCAGCCCCGATGCTGTAGAGAAAGTAACAGCTTTCCTTGAAAGGTATAAGGTAAATCGGGACGATAATTCTTTAGGGGAGGTATTCGACTGTGAATGTATAGATTGTGAACACAGGATGAAATCAGAAAAACATTGCAACGATTTAAAGTGTCCTGAATGCGGCGGACAAATGAGACGGGCCGAGCGGCCCGGGCCGGGGCAAAGCGGACAAGAAAAAAACCAGGAGGTGGGTAAGATGGGTATTGAGTTGAAAGATTTGACAGTTGATCAGTTAAGGGCTGCCAGGCCAGAGATGGTTTCCGAGTTGGAAAAAGCATCTATGCAGTCAGAACGATCACGCGCGCTTGAGATAGTAAAGGCCGGCCAGCAGGAATTTAAAGGCATGGGCATGGAGCCGCTTCTTGAGGAAGCCATCGAAAAGGGGCAGGATGTGAATACGGCCCTAGCTGCTATGCGCGGTAAACGTTTAAAAGATTTGGAAGCGGATAAGAATCCACCTCCTGGAGCAGACGGCGAAGAGCCTAGAGGCGCAAGCCATTTAGATCGCGCTAAAGCGTATCAAAAAGAGAATAAGTGCAGCTTGGCGGATGCCTTAAGAGAGACTGCTGAGCCGCGTAAAGAATAGACTTGTTGAGGTTAGGGAAAAGTTAGAATATTAACAAAAAAAACGGGAGGAAGATATGTATAATCCAGGAATCATAACTCGTACGGCCACTGAGGCCCTTGCAGCCGCTCGCCGAGTCAAGCTAACCAGCGGTAGCGGTACGGCAGTTGAATACGCGGATGCGGCAGATGATTATATCGGTGTTACCACCGCAGCTGCGGTAATTGGAGGGGTAGTACCCGTGGCGCTGAAAAGAGCAAATCCGGGGACAGTAGAGATCACTGCTGCCGCTGCGATTACAGCCGGAGCCACTATCTACGGCGCTGCTGACGGGAAGGTATCCACAATATCTTCGTCAACAGACAAGTACGGTGTTGCTCTTGAGGCCGCTAGCGGAGATGGCGCGGTTATCGAGTCTCTTATGGATGACTAAGTAGAAAAAAGTAATAGTGACTTAAAATATAGGACGAGAAAAAACGGGAGGTAGTGAAATGGGAATTGAACATTCAGGAACCAGAACAACACCGCGAATGGATTTAGGCCAAGCGGTTTTAGAGTTCATTTTAAAGAGAAGCGATTTTATCGGGCTTAAGGCTCTACCGCTTTTTGAAACTCAGTTAAAAGCAGCAGTGTTTAACGCGATTACCAGGGAATCTTTAACCAAGATTCCTGAAACCAAACGGGCACCAGGCGGAAATTACAACCGGCTGAATTTTGAGACTGAGGAAAAAAACTTTGCTTGTGTTGAGCATGGCCTCGAGGGCCCGTTGGACGATGGTGAAAAGAAACTATACGCTAACGATTTTTCCGCAGAGCTAGTTACTGTAGAACAAATAACGGGTCTTATCTTGCTGGCTCAGGAGTACCGTATTGCTACAGCCCTTTTTAACACATCAACGTTTACCGGATCCGCTCTTTACACTGATTATTCAAGCGCTCCATGGGATAATGTCGCCAGTGATGCTATCGGTCAAGTCCGGGCTGCTAAAGAAAAAGTACGCCAAAATACCGGACTTATGCCTAATGCGGTTATCTTTAGTGAGACCAATCTTAATCGGCTTAAAGCCAATACTGGCATCAAAGACGCAATAAAATATACCACTAAGTTGACCGATGATGAATTGTTTGCGGCTTTAGGCGCTTTGTTTGGGGTTAAGAATGTGTTTGTGGGCGGGGCAATACGGAATACGGCCAACAAAAAATTAACTTTCTCCGGATCTGACATTTGGAATGATGATTATGCCATGGTTGCAGTAGTTGCCGACAATTCCAAGAACCTGAAAGAGCCCAGCGTTGGAAGGACATTCTTGTGGACAGCCGACAGCCCGGCCAATCCAGTGGTTGAGTCTTATCGCGATGATGCCATAAGAAGCGATGTATTTCGTGTACGTCACGACATACATGAGAAAATCATCGATGCGTATTTCGGCCACTTGATTAAAGTAGACGCTTAATTTTGTAGAAACTTTTAAAAGGGGGCCGTCAGTAGACCGCCCCCTTTTTATTCTTAATTATTATGAGCTTTAAAGAACTTATTAAAAGTGATTCTATAAACACCATCCTTAATTCTGATGAATTGGCTGAGGAGATTACCTATACCCCTCTGGACCAGGATCCAATAACCATTAATGCGGTTGTTTCTCGAGATCTTATAGATCTAGGCAGCGAAGACCAGGGAAGAATTTTACAGAAGCAGGCTGAGATTTGTATTGCCTATGATGCTGATGACGGAGTTAGTTCTGTGAATATAAATGGTGATATAGTTTCTTTCCCGGTGAGGATAGGGGAAGATGCGGTTGATTGGGCGGTGATTAAAGTTTTAAAGAAGGATGAAGGACTGTGGCAGCTTAAATTGCAGAGGTAATGATGCTGGACTTAGAACTTAATACAAGAAAGTTGGAAAAAGCGATCAGAGCCGTTCCCATTGCTTTACGACAGGAGCTTGGAAAGGAGTTTGATCATATTCAAAGGAGCTTTCTCGGCACTTTCCGTAAGACCAGGCTTAAAGGCCCTCCCGGTATTCGCGGAGATGGCCGAAAGGGCTTATTCGGCACTTTTACTAGGACCATGTTGGTGTCACCGACAATCGAAGGAATGGGACTTGAAATATTTACCAATTCAAAGATTGCCAAGATACATGAAACCGGCGGAAGGGTTACGGCTACCGGCGGAGCAAATTTAGCCGTTCCCTTATCGGATAGAACCGAGATGTTTACTTCTCGCGGAAAATTAAAAAAGAGATATAAGGATCCATCAAAATTAAAGAATACTTTCGAGATAGTATCGCGCGGTAAAACATTTTTAGCTAAAAATATAGGTGGAGAGGTTAAGCCTTTGTATGTGCTTAAGAGCCACGTTGCCCTCAAGCCGCGCTTAGAGTTCTATCGTGTATGGGATAGTATGCAGAATAAAGTTTTTACATATTTAAATAGAGCGGTCGATAAATCTTTGAAGAGGTTTTATTCCGGCCAGGCTTGGTAATGAGGTTTAGAAATGGCTAAACAAACAGTAAGAGAGAAAATACTGGAAGATATCAAGGCGGCTTTAGAATTGATAAAAACCGAGAATGGTTATGAGAATGATGTCCTCAGCGTGCAGAGGTGGAAGCAATCTGGCAATTCTACACTATTGGTCCCTTGTATTATTATTAATGCTTCCGGTGAACCAAGGAGGCAGGACCCTCACCCGCTTATCTCCTGTCGTCTTTCGGTATATCTGGATTTGTGGATTAGACACGATGAGGATGATCCCGAATCAACCGACACTTATCTCAATAGTCTTTTATTGGATATTGAAAATGCTTTAATGGTTGATTATACCAGGAATGCGCTTGCTCAGAATACAGAGATTACCAATCTCGATCCTTTTCGCGGTGTGGAAGGTAATCCTCATGCGGGGGTTAGTATAGAAGTGGAAATAAGATATAGACATGAACAGGGCGATCCGACACAAGCCCGGTAAACAGGAGGTATTAAATGTTAACCAGAAGAAGAGTTATTGCGGCCAAAATCGAAACCACACAGGGAACCGCCGAAACATTGGCAGTGGCTGACGCGAAAATATTGGCAATCGATCCGAAGATCAGTCCTAATATAGATATGTTTCAAAGAACTCCCTCGATGAAGGGCCTGGGCAAGATTGGACAAATATCCGGAAAGCGGGCCCTGGGTTTTAATTTTGGTGTTTTGTTGGGCGGCTCCGGCACGGCCACAACATCACCGGAGTGGGCAAAACTGATCAAGGCCTGCAGGCACCAAGAAAATACGTATTACTCGATTAGTATCGGCGCAATCACAAGCGGCCCTTTCGTACATGGAGAAGTAATCACCGGGGGAACGTCCGGGGCGACTGGAAGAGTATTAATTAATACCGCTGACGGTGCAAGTGCTGTATTATTTGTAGCAACAGGAACAGGAACAATGGAAAGTGCAGAAGTAATCACCGGAGGCACGTCTGGGGCAACAGCAACCACATCTTCTACACCAACAGCAACCGGTAAAGCAATTGAGCCGGTAAGTGATGAAGATGATATGGTAACTCTTACCATGGCAACTTATGAAGATGGTGTGAAAAAAGTTTTAAAAGGCGCTAGGGGCACTTTAAAGCTTAACTTCAAGACCGGAGAGCCGGCAATGATGAACTTTGAATTTATGGGCGTAGAGGGCGGCTTTACTGATGTTTCATTGTTGAGCCCTGAATTTGGAAGCAGCTTACCTGTTCCACCGGCATTTTTAAACGCCTCATTTTCAATTGATGATTATGCGGCCAGGTTAAGCGAGTTGGAAATCGATGTAGGCGCGGTGGTGGCCCCCAGCATAGATGCTAATGATGAGAAGGGAATAAAACTCTTCAAGATTACTGATGCAAATGTTGTAGGATCTTATGATCCGGAAATGGCACTTGTGGCCTCACATGATTTTTACGGAAAATGGTTTGATAATACCGCTATGGTGCTGGATTTTACCTTGGGTGTCACTACCGGTAATAAGGCCAGATTTTATGCTCCCAGGGCGCAGTATATCGGGCTTGATGATGGAGACAGGGAAGGAATAATGACTGTTGCGGCCAATTTTGGTGTCAATAGTGACGTTAACCTTCCGGATACAGAATATTGTATCCTTCTGTCGTAGAGGTTAAGAGAAGTAAGGTAAAAGACCGGCAATCCTGCGAGACTGGGGCGTAAGCCATCTACAGGGTGTCTTAGAATGAAAGCGATTTTAAGGGTGTTTATGGCTGATTTAGGGGCTAATCAAAAAAAATAGGAGGTAGACAGTGATAACAGGCGTTAATATCTATGAAACAAGGGATTATGTGTCTAAAGATGACCCGGACAAAGAGAAGCCTACAATCTTCAAGATAGGACTTTTGGATTCACAAATGAAGAGCCATATTCTTGATAAAGTTTCAGATTTTGAATTGAGTTCTGATAATCCAGACGATGACACCAAGATAAATTACCGGACAAATGAAAGAAATTTGTCTTTAGTTAAATTTGGGGTGAAAGACATTGAGAATCTTCTTGATCCCCAGACCGCCGAGCCGATTAAGATTAAACCTGATACTGTTAACAGGTTTGGCAAGAGTTACGAGATTCTACCGGACAGGATTTTAAATATGCTTCGTCTGAAAATTATTACCGAGTTGGCTTTAGAAATTTTGAAAGAAGTAAATATAACTAAGGAAGCCGAAAAAAACTAACATTGGCAGTCTGGCTGGGAACGTTTAAGCTGGATTGCCAAAGATGCTCAGCCGAAGACAAGATTGAGAATGGATGCGAGAACGACTCGCCGATACCGGGAGTTTGGCGATTATACGATTGGGAATTTCAGAGATGCCCTCTTAAACTTATCACACACCAAAGTGTCTGCTTTCTGAGAGCATACGCCTTCTTCAAGAAGGGCTACCTTCCCAACCCCGGCGGATGGCTTGAGCAGAGTACCCAATTTTTAAAAGCGATAGAAATTATTGAGAGAGAGATGACAAAGATTAAGAATACACCAAAGAAGAAAATTCCAGGTATGTAAATATGAAAAATAAAGCGTTAAGCATAATATTGAAAATGAGAGATGAGGCTTCCAAGAAATTAAAAGGAGTACAGGCTCATTTTAGAAGATTCTCAGCTGATATTAAGAAAATGGGAGCTGCATTTGCCAGGGTTGGGGTAGTACTTGCCGCAGCTGCCGCAGCTGCCGTATTGGCTCTTAAGAAAATAATCAGCACAGGGATCGCTTACGGCTTACAATTAGACAAAATTTCTAAGCAAACGGCTATGACCGCCGAGGAGTTTGCTAAATTGTCTTATGCAGCAAGCCAGGAACACGCCAGTATTGAATCATTAACAAAAGTAATTCCAATATTATCTAAGTATATGGAATATGCCCGGCAGGGAATGGAAACGTATAGCCGTGAGTTTGATAAAATGGGGGTGTCTGTTGCTAACGCCCAGGGAGAAT
Source organism: Candidatus Aminicenantota bacterium (assembly GCA_023137075.1). Taxonomy (GTDB): domain Bacteria; phylum Acidobacteriota; class Aminicenantia; order UBA2199; family UBA2199; genus JAGLQA01. The sequence continues at coordinate 1,030 of JAGLQA010000341.1, read as the reverse complement.
TAAGATCTACGTACGACGTTCTGCTCGATATGTCAGAATATTACAAAACCGCGGAAAACAAAACTCAAGCTTTAGCGATTGCGACAACTCTTTTGGGGCGCCGCGGCGCTGAATTAATACCGCTTTTAAAGTTGGGTAAAGATGGAATTAATGCCCTGGGGAATGAACTTGAGCAGTTAGGCGGTGTCATAACCAGTGAAACAGCTGCAGCAATGAAGGAATTAGATGATAAGATAATGCAGGCAAAAACAGGGCTGCAAGGAATCTCTATTCAACTCACGGCCTTTTTCCTTCCGGCACTTAAAGAACTTGCCGGCACGGTTACAAAAGACATTAAAGGTCTTGTTGTTTGGGCAGAGAAGTTAAGAGACAACAAGGAAGCGCTTGAAGAAGTAAAAAAAGCTTTTACTGAGGGCTGGCAGGCTGCGCAGGACTTTGTCGCGTTTTTGATAGTAGGCGCCGGACAAGCTGTAGATGCATGGAATGAGCTTAATCTTATCTTGACTTCAATCCAGATAGGCTGGATTAAGACACAAAATGCCTTATTCCAAGGGCTAAAGTGGTCCTCTCTCGGTATTTTAGGACTGTCCCCACTACAAAAACAACGTGAAGAAAGCAAGGCGGTGATTAAGGCACTTGAAAAAATAAATGCTGAACTTGCCGGTAAAGCTCAAAGAGACTGGTCGGAAGAGATTGTTGAGATTATGGATAAAGTTAAAGCTGCCATCGCCGGAGTCAAAGAAGAGCTTGGCGGTGCAGGCGGCGAAGGCGGAGAAAATCTTCCGGCAATAATGGATCCCGAGACTATTGCAAACTCAAAGACCGCGTGGGGAGAGTTTATCGGTGGTATAACGGATGGATTGGACAAATCAATCAAAACTTTTGGAACCTTTAAAGAACGTGTATCTCAACACACTGGTTCAATGGTTAATAACATGAAAACGATGTGGGGCGATTTTATTTATAATGGGTTTATCGGTGAGTTAGATAGTGCCAAGGAAGCTTTTGAGAATTTTGGTAAAAGTGTCTT
>JAGLQA010000340.1 GCA_023137075.1 Candidatus Aminicenantota bacterium | reverse complement strand
ACCTTTTCCGTCGTCATACTTTTAACGCTGTTCTGGAGGCGCTTTCACGGAAAAGCGGTTGTGGTAACGATCGTGGTGGGATTGTTGTTTACCATCCTGTGGAGCCTGACAGGCCTGGATGCAAAAATTATTACCGGCCGTTTTATGAATTTCGTTGTCACCGGGCTTGCCGCCCTTATTTCGACCTATGTTTTGGCGCCCCCGCGAAAAAAACAATAGAGGGCCGATTTTTTCTATTGTTCCTCTTTTACAAATATATTCCGATAATAAACCGGCGAAATGCTGTCATGGTTTTGCAAACCGATGTAACCTTCCAGGGCAAAATCCCTGACCTTGCCTCTCGGTTCCATCTGCCAGCCCACCACCGGTTTTCCATTTAATTCTATTTTAATGGTTTTGTCTTTCAAGGTAATTTTAAAATGGTTCCACTCACCGGTTTTTTTAAAGGCGTCACTATGCGGCGCTTCCGCGTCGTAGATGGCCGCTGTTTTATGGATGCCTTTCCCCGCATCATAAATCTGCACTTCGAAAGAGTGGTATATATAATCATTGCTTACCGGCATTTCCGGTACCCTGACAAAAACGCCGGCATTGGTGTTCTCTTGCGTGGTTTTATATTCCAGTTCCAGGATAAAATTTTTAAGTTTTTTAGCGCTGTACCAAAAAAGTCCCATCCCACCCTGGGATTTTAAAATCCCGGTCTTCTCATCTAAGATAAAATACCCGGGACCGTAATGGTTCCAGCCGTGTTTCGAGTATCTACCGTACCGGTATAACAGGATTTCTTCATAATCATAATAATAGGTGATTCCTTTTATATACTCCATGCCCTTTTTGATGGAAGGGGAGGGATTGTCCAGTTCTTCTTGGTTTTCGTGCTCCACCACTAAGTACCCCCGGTAATTCCGGAGGCTCAGCTCCGCAAGAATACGCCGGATGTTTGCTTTCCCCTGGCCGAAAGGGACATCATGGGCTTTTTTATCCCCAAATGCATTCAGATCTTTCAGGTGAACATTTATGATTCGGCCTTTCAGCATTTGCAGCGCTTTTAGGGGATTGACCCCGGAACGCATCCAATGACCGGTATCCGCGCAGACCCCGATGCGCTCGTCGAGATCCTTTATGCGGTTTAAAACAGTCTCCGGCAGGGCATATTTTGTGGGCTTCGGGTGGTTATGGATCGCGACGCTGATATTATACTTTTTAACCATTTTTTCAATTAAAGAATAATCGTCGAAAGTGGGTTCGGTCATAATGGTTCGGATTCCCATTTTTTTGGCAAAATCAAACACCTCTTTCATACTTGCTTCATCGTTTTTAAAGCCCACCACCCCGTAGTTGACCAGGGTAATGCCGTGTTCTTTTAGTTTTTGCTTCACCCTTTTGATCCCCTGGGCGTTCATGGTGTGGTGGAAGCGGACACCGGGAGTTTTCTTATCCAGTACCTGCCCCGGGTAAGCTTCTAAGTACTTTATTCCTAACTCTTCTACTTTTTTCAGGGTTTCAAAAAAAGAAAACCGGTGAAAGGTCCAGCACTGCATGGCAATGGGCATTTTCCTGATTCTTACTTTGTCATATGCCCTATCTTTGTCCGCAGTGCCACCACCTAACAAAAAGGATGTTAGTATAAAAACGGTCATTATGGATTTAAAAAATCTCATTTTTTCCTCCTGGGTTCGGCAAATACATATTTTTTTATGATTAAATTATAAAAAAGCCGGATAATTTTAAGGTATATTTTACAAGAAATGGAAGGTATGTGCAACCCCTAACCTCCGCCGGTGTGGTGATCGATGGTCTCAATAATCCGCCAATCCTCCGGTGGTTCCCACCGCCAATTCTCTAACATCTTTTTTCTCATAATTCGATCCGGGTGCCCAAACCTTTCCGAAGCGCTTTTTGATAGATCAGGTCGGCAACCATCAGGTCGAAGAGAGCCATGCCCACGGATTTGAAAAGGGTGG
>JAGLQA010000034.1 GCA_023137075.1 Candidatus Aminicenantota bacterium | reverse complement strand
TGACGGACTTTGCGGTTTGTTTATTCGTTTTACTCGTTTTTTCTTCTTTCAGTTTAAGTGAAGGTAAGGAAGTCAAGATTATCGAGAATCCCGCCAAACCGGTAAGTGAAAAAGCCGGCCGTGTGGTCGGCCTAAAAGAGGTGTTTCGCATCACGGATGCAAGCATCACAGATGCAAGCGGCGAATTCTATTTTAAAAATCCTTCCCGGCTTAAGGTTGCCCCGGACGGCGCCTTCTTCCTGGTTGATAAGGAAGAGTTCTTGCATTTCGATGCGAAGGGAAATTTTATCGCTAACCGGTTTAAAAAAGGCCAGGGCCCGGGTGAATGTGACCGTATACTGGATTACCACTTCCGGGATAATAAAATTTATATTTATACCGGCCGGCCGCACAAAATTTTGGTGACCGATCTTAAGGGGAACCTTGCCGGGGAATACCGGGCCGATCATCGGATGCGATTTTTAAAAATATTCGGCATGTTTGCGGACAAATATTGGTTCGCGGGTACGAATGATGAGTCTTTTTATAAAAAAAATGCCGGTGAGATTAACTTGAACCTGGAATTATCATACGTAACAGCGGCCGGAAAAATTGAAAAAACAGGTTTACTCATCCCGGAAAAATGGTATATCGTAAAAAAAGAATCGAATAAGGGTTCGTATGCAATCGGGCTTAACCGCGTGATAACGACACGGTTTGCGATGGACCCATCGGGAATTCTTTTTTTTATGAATTCTCAAAAATACTTAGTTCAGCGGCTTGATTTCGGGAAAGGAAAAATTACCGGGAAATTCCGCAGGGAGTATTCCGGTATACTCTTTAAAGATAAAAAATCGGAAGATGGAAAAGTTATTCCAAGGCTGCCCCGCCCGGATTATTTCACCGATATTCAGCACTTATTCCTTAATAAAGACGAAATCTGGGTATTCACATCAACCCTCGTGCCGGGGAAGGGTGTGCTGGTGGATGTCTTTACTAAAGAGGGTAAATATAGGGATAATTTTTACTTGAAATTGCCCCAGGTACCCGATGTGCAGGCGCTGAGAGCTAAGCAGTTCACTCTTTTCGAAAATTGTTTATTTACTTTTGAGACGGATGTGGATGAGAACCCGGTAGTCGTAAAATACCAATTAATCTTTTAAAGATCGAACCGGGTTCTCAAGGCATAGAAAAATTGGGGACGGAAAGTAAGCGCTGAAGTTCAGGGATGTTTATATACGTCGCCCGTTAAGGCAGCCTTCATGATGTGAAATATATCGGTATTATCGATTGCTTTTCCTAAGTGTTCTGAGTAGGGGCCCTGGCTCCAGATCATGGTATCTTCACCGGTGTGCGATTTGGAAACCCAACCGTCTTCGATATATTCACCGGGTTTATCGAAGGTTTTCCCGTATGGGCCTTTGATGGCAAAACCACCGCAGCCATGGTCCGAAACAACAATGATGAGTGTGTTTTCTCTGCGTGATTCTTTGTCCTCTACCCAGTCTAAGACCACCTTCACAGCCCGGTCGAATTCGAGGGTCTCGCCGATTTGGTAAATCAAATTATTTTGATGATTCGCCCAGTCCACCTGTGACCCTTCCACCATTAAGAAAAAACCCTTGTTGTTCTGTTCCAGGATGCTGAGCGCGGTGCGGGTCATTTCCGGTAGACCGGGTTCCCGGTTTTTGGGATCCATAACTTCTTTTTTATAAACCGGCGTCATACATCCCGGGCAAAACAGACCCAGCAATTTTTTTTCACCCACTGCTTTCAGCATCTCTTCCCGGTTATAGACGACTTTGTAGTTATTTTCTTCGGCCAGGGTGATAAAATTTCCCCAGGTACCGCAGAAATCCTTCTGCATTTCGGTCGATTTAAAATTGCTTAGTCCGCCACCCAGGAGAACGTCCACCCCGGTTGTTGTGATAAATTGCTTTGCGATTGTTTTTTCACATTTCCGGGAGAATACATGTGCTCCGAAAGCGGCGGGTGTGGCGTGGGTAATGGTAGAGGTTGCCACTAAACCGGTGCCCTTTCCCATCTCTTTTGCCAATTCGAGGATGGTTTTGGGCGCTTCTTTGGTTTCACGGTGAAAGGATATCTCTTTGTTATTGAATTTCTGCCCGCAGGCCCAGGCAGAGGCAGCGGCGGCCGAGTCTGTTATGATGCTGTTCCGGGAGTGCGTACTCTGGTAGCCGATTTGCTCTAAGGTTTCGAGATGCAAACGTTCCTTACCGGGGCCGTATGCGTAGATGCGCGCGGCTACTATGGTGGATATCGGCGTTCCGTCGGGCACCATTAAAATGATGTTTTTCACTTTTTTTCCGGCGGATGAACCGTAGACATTCAAGTTTATAATGAATAATCCTACTAAAATCAGGACAGCAGCTTTTTTCATCGTCATTTTAACGCCTCTTTTTCTTTATTTTACTATTTTACTCTTTAAGATGACCTAAGTAAAGAAGGTTGAAATTTTTAAAGAATCGACCCGGATGGAAGAACCTGTTGCAAGACAATATCCCGGCGACTTTCAGTTTTATTGACTTCAATTGTTATATACAGCGTAAGGCTAAACCTAATTTCAGTAGGAGCGTATATAGAATATGGATAAAATAATCGAGACCTTCGGATTGACAAAATACTACCCGAAAGGGATTATCGGCATAAAGGACCTGTCATTAACGGTCCACGCGGGAGAAATTTACGGTTTCTTAGGAAGCAACGGCGCCGGGAAAACGACTATGATTCGCCTGCTCTTAAACCTGATATTTCCCACCTCCGGCAGGGGAAGAATTTTTAATAAGGATATCGTTAAAGAGCGGTTGGAAATTTGTAAAGATACCGGTTATATCCCCGGTTCCATCAGGCCCCATCGCAATATGACCGGTGAGGATTTTCTCGATTATATGGGCCGTTTTTTCGCAAAACCGGATGTAGATTACCGGCGGCAGCTCTTAGACCGCTTCGAATTCGCTTCCGCAGATCTCCACCGGCATATCAAACAATACTCCTCGGGGATGGCCCGAAAAATTGCAATTGTCCAGGCCTTCCAGCACCACCCGCGCCTTCTTATCATGGATGAACCTACGGAAGGACTTGACCCGGTAATGCAGTATAATTTTTATGAACTACTGAAAGACTACCGGAATAACGGCGGAACAGCTTTTATTTCGTCTCACCACCTGAGGGAAGTGGAGCAAGTTTGCGATGGGGCTGCTATTATCCGCAAAGGTAAATTGGTGGCGGTAGAGAAAGTGAAGGACCTGATGGACCATATGGCCCGGCCGGTGCATGTACGTTTCAAAAATGCAATCGATCGCTTTGAGTTGGAGTCGGATGCCTGGGAGATTATCTCTCTGAAGGAGAAAACCGTCCACGCCAGGCTATCCGGTGATATGGATGTGTTAATCAAATTCCTGGCAAAATTTGAGGTCGAAGATCTTTCCCTGCCCAACCTCAGCCTGGAAGATATATTTTTAAGCTACTACCAGGAGGAGGAAAACCAATGAACGGAGTTAATCACCTGAGACAATCGATAAAGGGAGTCTGGAAAAGAATATTGTTAATAGGTCTGGCCCTCTTTTTATTTGAAATGATCTTTTCGCTCCTGGCTGCATCTACTACTATCAAGACCGAGATGCTAAAAGACATGAAAAACGCACCCGAAGTGGCGCAGAAAATCCTGGGGGAGGGATTCATGGAGGCGGTACTCAAATACGGGATTATTGCCTTTGGATTTATTCATCCCTTCATGTTCACGCTTTTTATTTTGTATATCTTTACCGCCTTCTGGCAGGTGTTGACAGCGGAAATCACGAGTGGTACGATCGGCTTCACCCTGAGCAGGCCCATATCCAGGAAACGGATATTTCTTAATTTAGCAGTGGTAGTATATTGCGGGCTGGCATTCCTGGTTTTTGTCTCTTTGTTATCCACTACCTTAGGTGTCGTGATTTTCCAGGGCAGCGAACTTTCACTAAGGCCATTCATATCACTAGGTTGGAATCTTTACTTATTGATGATCTTTCTTGCCGGCTATATTGCTCTCTTTTCCTCCTTTTCCGATTCCGGGAAAAGATTCTTCACCTATTCAAGCATCATGCTCTTTTTCTTTTATATCCTGGACCTGCTTGCCAACTTGTGGCAGCCTCTGAAAATTATCTCTCCCATCAATCCCTTCTCCCATTACAGTCCTATGAAAATCCTGGTCGGTTTCAGGATCGGTTTTTCTCAATCCATTACAATCCTAACCATGTCCGCTGTTATGTTTATTATTTCCGCCCTGATCTTCAACCGCAGGGATTTACCAAGCGGATAAACCGGGAAAAATATTTTTTTTGTAACTTTTTGCTCTTTCATTACGTCTTATACTAAGGAGAACACGTAAAAAATGAGTAACAGTAAATCAATATTGTTTCAAATGACGATAAACGTCGATGTCCCCGATGTGGAGAAACACTATACCATTTTTGACGGAGATCCTTCATTCTTCACGCTGTCGAAAATTGAAAAAAAGGTGTTTTTAGAAGAACAAGAACTGAAGATCAAGCAAATGATAACCAATGCGCTCTCACCCCGCTTCCAGCATTAAATGGAAAATTTACCAGAAATACCCGGTTATTTTGTCAAGAAAACATTGGGAGAAGGTGGAATCGCGAAAGTCTACCTGGCCCTTCGGGAAAAATCGAATCAGCAGGTCGCGCTGAAAGTCTTAGATCCAAAACTTCACAACGGGGAGAAAAGCATAACCCGGCGTTTTTTAAGGGAGATTGAAACCATAACCGGTTTGAACCATCCTAATATTATCACTATTCATGACAGCGGCAGCGTTGATTCCTATTATTACTTAGTTATGGAGTACCTGCAAAAGTCCCTGCGGGATAAAATTAAAACCGCGAAGGATTCCCCTTTTGATCAACGGGATTTAATAATGATCAAACAGGTTGCCTCGGCCCTGCATTACGCCCATAAAAAAGGCATTATCCACAGGGATATCAAACCCACAAATATTATGTTCAGAACCGATGGTACACCTGTTTTGGTAGACTTCGGTCTGGCTAAATTAAAAAATGCCGCCGAACGGTTGACCCAAACCGGCATAACGGTCGGTACCCCGGATTATATGAGTCCCGAGCAAATCGAGGGATTGGAACTTGACGGCCGGGCCGATTTTTACAGCCTGGGAGTGATTTTTTATGAACTCCTGGTAGGCGACGTACCCTACAAGGCCCATAATTATGTAACCCTGGCCCTTAAACATTTGAAAAAAAAGGTGCCGAGATTGCCGCGTGATCTAAAACATTATCAACCACTGTTAGATAAGATGATGGCCAAGGACCGGGAGGAGCGCGTTCCTGATGGTGATACATTGATAAAACTCATCGATCAATTCCGGAATTCAAAGGAAGGGAAGTAACCTTATATATGTAACTCAATGATGTCTTCGTCTTCCAGGATATATGAGCGGTTCACTTTTTGCCCCTGGTATTTGTTTTTGCCCCAGATGCGGGCGAATTTTAACGTCTGGGAAAAATCTTTATGTACCTCCCTGGCCATGTCCATAACGGTGCTTCCTTTTTGCAGGGTGTAGGGAGCCTTGAGATCGGCTTTTTTGCCCGGGATCTTACTGTGTACGCGGACGATGTTCAGCATGGCAAAGATTCTTTTTTTAAGGTCTTCCAGGCCGTCTCCCCTAAGGGTGGAGATTATAACCGGTTTGAAATCCGGTC
>JAGLQA010000339.1 GCA_023137075.1 Candidatus Aminicenantota bacterium | reverse complement strand
AGACGACCGGGAAAAAGATAACCGGCTTTAGTTCACCGGTACTTCCGGTTCGCTTACTATTTTATACTCTTTCCCAATTCATAAATTTTTTTTCTTTCCAATGTTTTCGATTATCAGGTTTCCATCTTTCATCATTTTAATGTGGAACTCACCCAATATGTAATACTGCATTTCCTTCGATTTCGAAAAGATTTCTAAAAATTTCCTGACATCTTCCACGTTCACGGCATAATCTTTTGCCTGAAGAAAGTAATCCATGACGGGATTGGCAAACATTTCACCTATACCCAACAGAATATAGTACAGATTTACATTAAACCTTTCAGCTAATTTTACCAGGAGTTCTATGCCGGGTCTGTTTCTTCCGGTCTCAATCTCGGAGAGTGACGGAGGAGAAATTTCTAACTCCGCGGCAAAATCTTTCTGTATTAAATTCAACTTTTCCCTGGTAAGTTTGATACGGCTGCCAACATCATTTTTATCTGTCATATTTGAACTCTTCTTAAAGCATATAGCTGTATTTTTTTTAATCGCAAAAAATCCTGATTTTCAATTATATCATGAACAGCCATTACTTTCTACTATTTTCCCATTGACTCACCCTCACAAAAAAAATAATCAGGAAAAGAAAACATTACGCGAACATGGTTCGCCCGCCGGACAAACGACCATTCTTCATTCTGTACCGGATTCCTCTTTTTTTATGTTTTCTAAAATGAGGCACCCGTCTTTCATCATTTTAATGTGGAACTCACCCAATATGTAATACTGCATTTCCTTCGATTTCGAAAAGATTTCTAAAAATTTCCTGACATCTTTCACGTTCACGGCATAATCTTTTGCCTGAAGTAAGTAATCCATAACGGGATTGGCAAACATTTCGCCTGTTCCCAGCAGAATATAGTACAGATTTACATTAAACCTTTCAGCTAATTTTACCAGGAGTTCGATGCCGGGCCTATTTCTTCCGGTTTCAATCTCGGATAATGATGGAGCGGAAATCCCCAACTCCCCGGCAAAATCCTTTTGCATCAGGTTTAATTCTTCCCTGATACACTTTAAACGTTCGCCTACTTTGCGGACTATATTTTCATTCTTTTCAATATTCACTTTTTCACTTCTTCTTTTTCTTTTAATTCGTATTCACCGACCATGTATTCCCAACTTATACCCTTGTGAAAATAGGTGTCCATTTCCACCGGTTTCGAGTCGGGGCTTCTCGTTGTGGTCAGGTATATAACCGGGTTTCCCTGGTCTCTCAATTTTTCCATCCGTTTTTTTAATGCAATCGGGCAATCTACGGGCAGTCCGGTTGCTATATCATCGATAACGTAAACCTGCTTTTTCTCGAAGGCCAGGAGAGACAACAAAACAACGAATTTTTCGCTTTTATTAAGCGTATCGAATACCTTTTGGGATAATGGTTTAATCGTGGAGCTTTCGAGTATTTCTCTCTTTTTTTCTCCCGGTATTTTTAAGAGACCGGCAAATAGGTTAATGAAATTCTTTACCTTCATATCTCCCGGAATATGTTCAGGTCCGCTGATATATAAAAACTCTTCATTACTCTTTTCTGCTGAGATGTCGCTGCCGTTAATAATGACTTTCCCGGTAAAACCTTTGCCTCGCATTTTTGAAAAGTTACCTGAAAACAGGTTGAACAGCAGTTTGCCAAGGTAGTCTTTTTTTACTAACCATACCTGTAAAATCCCGTTCTCCAGCTTAATATTGACATTTTCAAGCTTTGATATATCTTCCTTGCGAATTTTGTACAACGAATTCTTAAACAGGAAAAAAGAGACGAAGTACAGCCCGATTATGATTCCCAGGTTTATCAATACCCCTTTGCCAAAATCCGGGGGCAGTTTTTGTGTGCCCTGGAAAAGGTTTTCATTCTCTTTAATGAAAGAGACCATAACTTTGGGATCGTTGTAATAGGTTCTATCTATAATAAATCTAACAAACTTGATCTGTAGGTCTTTTACATAGTTGTAAAACTCTAAAAAAGTCCCATATCCGCGACTTGAAAGTTCGGACGCGGTTAAATTGTAGAAAGTGATTGGTGTAAGCAGGCTAATCCTGTTATATTTATCGATAACTCCGGCGATCTCATTTTTTTGCTTTTCTTCGAGTGCTATTATACTTTGGTACTCATTGTTCCAGAAATCTTCGATTATCATTCGTGCTGTTTCTATTTTTTTTCTGTCGAATTTTCCATATTTTTCGACGGCCCTTTTCTCGAAATCCGCACTGATGTTTAATTTATCGAGTTCGGTGCTGTATTGAGAGGTTATTTTTTTTGACTGCCTTGTAATGAAAGCATTAATAGATGCGGGGACTAAAAAAAATAGTATTGCCCATATGGTGATAATAGACGTAACGCTTTTCCAGGTAGATTCGATTTTTTGCCCGATAATAGCTCCTACTATTAAGAAAAATCCCATTAATAAAAACGTAACGGCAAAATGGCCCGCTAAACCGGCAATAGATATTTGTGATAAGGGTATATTATTGATAATAATAACGAGGTACATACCGGCAAATATCAAGATCAATTTTAGGGCGAGAACAATGATCCGGGACATGATAATTGAAGGATGCAGCGCCCATAGGGGTATTTTGGTGGAAAGCATTTTTAAATATTTTTCATCCCTTAAGGCCGAAAAACCGAGAAAGAAAATGGAATACAATGTGCCGAATAGCTTTAGTAAACCGGAAAAATCTACGGGAATCGATGAATTTCGTTTAAAGCTTGCCGGTCCTTTTAAATCTTCAAAAATATTTAAACTAATTAAACCGGTAACCTGGGCGTTAAATTCGGAAAAAATTCCTGAGTTGTTAAAGAAAATTGATGATGGCCAGGGAATACAGAGGACTTTGAATCCTTCCACTCTATAAGCCAAATAATTAGGCCAAATGGGAAAAATTTCTTTCTCTTTTTTCTGAAACTCTTCTGATTTAGAAACAGTGTTTCTATAATTACCGCAATCCTGGAATACCACATATCCCAATAAGAGCAGGAACAATAAAAATACAATTATTTTCTTAGAACAAAAAAACCGCTTGAATTCATTCTTGAAGATGGCCGTAAGTTTTGACATTGTATTTCCTCCATTCTGTTATTATTTTTCTATAATTTCAAAGAATACCCTCGATGCATACTGGCCGAATAAGGATAATTCGGCACAGGTTTCGTTTAGTTTCCAGAGGATGGATAATTCAGGAAGTTTGTTAAATGATAGATCTTCTTTAACATTAGATAACATATCTATAATAACCGTAAACTCGGCTAAGGTATGTTTATACATCCCGGTTATATCGCCTTTTTTTAAATAATCCTCACATTTATTGAAAATTATGCTGTTCAAATCGTTTTCCTTAAAAAAATCCGAATATTTAAAATAGATCAACCGGGATATGAACTCTTCATTGTAAGAAGTCGATTCTGCCTTTTTAATTAGTAGATTATAGATTTGAGCCGCATTATTCAGGTTACTCCAGGCACTGTTTACTACCGTCTGCCAGTCGTAATAATCGATTCCATCTTTATCCTGTAACTCAAATAAATTAAGAAATTTTTGAATATCGCCGTATCCTTTCAAGAAATACCCGGCGCCATCTATCACATAATTTTCGATTGGGATATAACTCTTTTCTCCATCTCCCGGGTACCCTTCACCGGAACCGTTTACAAAAAATCGGGCATTAACATTTAAATTAACACAAAGTAAAACCAAGCATCCGATAAGCATCTTAGCGATTAAATCTTTTATTTTTCTCATTTTAGGCCTCCTATTTGTTATCTTTCCATTACCGAATAAAATACCCTCGATGCATACTGGCCGAATAAGGATAATTCGGCACAGGTTTCGTTTAATTTCCAGAGGATGGATAATTCAGGAAGTTTGTTAAAAGACAAATCTTCTTTAACATTAGATAACATATCTATAATATCCGTAAACTCGGCTAAGGTATGTTTATACATCCCGGTTATATCGCCTTTCTTTAAATAATCCTCACATTTATTGAAAATTATGCCGTTCAAATCGTTTTCCTTAAAAAATTCCGAATATTTAAAATAGATCAACCGTGATATGAACTCTTCATTGTAAGGAGTCGATTCTGCCTTTTTAATTAGTAGATTATAGGTTTGAGCCGCATTATTCAGGTTACTCCAGGCACTGTTTACTACCGTCTGCCAGTCGTAATAATCGATTCCGTTTTTATCCTGTAACTCAAATAAATTAAGAAATTTTTGAATATCGCCGTATCCTTTCAAGAAATACCCGGCGCCATCTATCACATAATTTTCGATTGGGATATAACTCTTTTCTCCCTCTCCCGGGTACCCTTCATCGGAACCGTTATGAAAAAAGTAGCCGAAACAATTTAAGTTAACAACAAGCATAACTAAGCATCCGATAAGCATCTTAATGATTAAATCTTTTATTTTTCTCATTTTAGGCCTCCTATTTTTTTGCATTAGTCTTTC
>JAGLQA010000338.1 GCA_023137075.1 Candidatus Aminicenantota bacterium | reverse complement strand
TTTTTTAGTTTGAGGAGTTTGATAGCAAAAAAATTCGCATGGCCTCCATATTCCATTTTCTCCGTATTAATTTTGCTGAATGTCATCGTTTCTTACTTTATGAATAAAAGCTTCCTCAATGATGCAGTCAAAAATATGCCTGTAACTGCCGGGCCGGGCGTATGGGTGTCCGGTGTGGCCGCATTGCTGATAATGCTGAGTGGGCTGTTAACCTATTTAACAAGGAAAAAAGACAAAAAGACCAAAAATAAAGGAATGTACAATCGGGAAAAACGCCGGAGACGGAAAAGATGACCGGGAAAAAGATAACCGGATACATAAATTTTTGAAGTGCCCCTGGTTTTGTATGTATTGGTTCAGGAATGCGAAATAATTCATCTCGAATATTGGCAGTAAGGCACACTCACAATATTCCTAATTCGGAATCGACCTGCTTCTTTTCGTATTCTTCTAAATCTTGCGAAATGATTTCACTGTTTTTTATAAGCATCTCTCTGAAATGAGTCAATACGGAATATTGGATAAAGGGCGACCGTTCAAAATAGTATAAAAACTTATGAACATCGTTTATGTTCACGGCAAATTCTTCTATCCTCCCGGGTAATGAGAGGGTGCGGTCTGCAAACATTTCGCCTTTTCCAAAAAACACATAGTCCAGTTTGGCGTTGAATTCCTTAACTAAGTTCATTAATAGGTCAAATCCCGGTTTAAATTTCCCGGTTTCTATCTCTGATAACGATGCACCTGAGATATTTAACCGCTTGCCAAACTCTCTCTGGTTTAGATTTACGGATTTCCTGATATTTTTTATTCGATTGCCTACTTCTTTTTTCATCATGATGTACCTTTAAAGAAAACTATTTCAGTTACATTATAACATTTATAGCCCAAATTTTCCAGAACGCAAGATTCTGAAGTGCCGACAGGCATATGATTTATGGCTGTCTTCGATCTTGCGATTTATGATTTTTTTTCTTTCTGTTTCTTTTCGTACTCTTCTATTTCTTTCGAAATGGTCTGACTGCTCCTGGTAAGCATCTCCCTGAAATGGGTCAATACGGAATATTGGATAAAGGGCGACCGCTCAAAATGGTATAAAAACTTACGAACATCGTTTATGTTTACGGCAAATTCTTCTATCCTCCCGGGTAATGAGAGGGTGCGATCAGCAAACATTTCACCTTTTCCAAAAAACACATAGTCCAGGTTGACGTTGAATTCCTGTGCTAAGTTTACCAGAAAATCAAAATTGGGATTGTGTTTACCATTCTCTATATCCGAGAGAGAGGTATCCGCTATATGTAATTTCGTGACAAATTCCTTTTGCTTGAGCTTTATTGCCTTCCTGATATTACGAATCCTGGTTCCGACTTCTTCGCTGTATGTCATTTTATTCCTGCTTTGATTTGCTTTCGTGTTTTATTTTTATTTTATTGGCTTCACAAAAATATATCCAGGAAACACCTTCATGGATGTAGCTTGTTTCTAACGCTGCGTCTTCCCCTGAAAATGTCGTGGATGTCAGGTAAATCATGAGGGAGCCTTTTCGAGCCTGCTCGTCCATAAACTCTTTTAACGCGACGATAAGATTTACGGGTAAACCGGTGACAATGTCATCGATCAAGTAGACCTGTTTTTTTCCGGTTTCCAGGATCGATAATAATACTTGAAACCGGTCTGCATTTGACAATTCGGAAAAGGTTTTTGGGGCCAATGGTTTTATCTTTGGATTTTTTAAAATCGTTCTTATTTCATCTAAGGGTATTTTAAACATCCTGGCGTAAAAATTGAAAAAGTGCTTGACCTTTAAATCGCCGGGATATAATTCCGGTCGGCACACGTAGATGAAATTTTCCCGGTTTTTCTCAGCGGCAATATCCACACCATTCACCACCACTTTGCCGGTAAATCCTTTTTTTATCATCTTTGCGAAATTCCCGGAAAATAGGTTGTAAAGAAGGTTCCCAAAGTAGTTTTCTTTTACTAACCATACCTGTAAAATCCCGTTCTCCAACTTGATATTAACGTCTCCGAGCTTTTTTATATCTTCCTTGCGAATTTTGTTCAACGAATCCTTAAACAGGAAAAAAGAGAAGAGATACAGGGCGATAATGATGCCCAGGTTTATTAATGCCCCTTTGCCAAAATCCGGAGGCAGTTTCTGTGTGCCCTGGAAAAGGTTTTCATTCTCTTTAATGAAAGAGACCAGGACTTTGGGATCGTTATAATAGGTTCTATCTATAATGAACCGGATAAAACTGACCTGGAGATCTTTTACATAATTGTAAAAATCCACAAAAGTTCCGTACCCGCGAGTTGAAAGTTCGGACGTAGTTAAATTGTAGAAAGTGATTGGCGTAAATAAGCTGATCCGGTTATATTTATCGACAATCCTGGCGATCTCATTTTTTTGCTTTTCTTCGAGAGCCATTATTTTCCGGTAGTCATTGTTCCAGAAATCCTCGATAATCTTTCTTTCAACTTCTATATTGTTTCTATCAAATTTCCCATATTTGTCTTCAATTCTTTTCTCGAAATCAAAAGTAATATTTGATTTATCGAGTTCGGTCTTGTATTGAGAGGTTATTTCTTTTGCCTGCCTTGCATTGAAAGCATTTATACAAGCGGGAATCAAAAACATTAATGCTGCCCAAATGACGACAAGAGACGTAACGCTTTTCCAGGTAGATTCGATTATTTGCCCGGCAATGGCTCCTATTATTAAGAAAAATCCCATTAATAAAAGAGCCGCTGCAAAATGGCCCGCAAAACCGGCAATAGGAACCTGAGATAAGGGTATTTTGTTGATGATAATAACGAGGTACATGCAGGAAAATATCAAGACTAATTTTAAGGCGAGAACAATGATCCGGGACATGATAATTGAAGGATGCAGCGCCCATGGGGGCATTTTGGTGGAAAGCATTTTTAAATATTTTTCATCCCGTAATGCCGAAAAACCGAGAAATAAGAGGGCATAAAATGTGCCGAATAACTTCAGCAGCCCGGAAAAATCCACGGCAATCGATGAATTTTGTTTAAAACTTGCGGGTCCTTTTAAATCTTCATAAATGTTTAAACTTATAAAACCTGTAACCTGGGCCGTACATTCGAAAAAAATCCCTGAATTGTTAAAGAAAATTGAGGATGGGCCGGGAATACAGAGAACCTTGAATCCCAATATTCTATATGCGAGATAATTAGGCAAAATGGGGAAAATTTCTTTCTCTATTTTCTGAAATTCTTCCGATTTGGCAACAATGTTTCTATAATCACCACAGTCCTGGAATACCACATATCCCACTAATAGCAGGAACAATAAAAATATAATTATTTTCTTAGAACAAAAAAACCGCTTGAATTCATTATTGAAGATGGCCGTAAGTTTTGACATTGCTTTTCCTCCATTCTGTTATTATTTTCCCATAATTTCAAAGAATACCCTCGATGCATACTGGCCGAATAAAGACAATTCGGCACAGGTTTCGTTTAATTTCCAGAGGATGGATAACTCAGGAAGTTTGTTAAAAGACAAATCTTCTTTAACATTAGATAATATATCTATAATATCCGTAAACTCGGCTAAGGTATGTTTATACATCCCGGTTATATCGCCTTTCTTTAAATAATCCTCACATTTATTGAAAATTATGCTGTTCAAATCGTTTTCCTTAATAAATTCCGAATATTTAAAATAGATCAACCGGGATATGAACTCTTCATTGTAAGGAGTCGATTCTGCCTTTTTAATTAGTAGATTATAGGTTTGAACCGCATTATTCACGTTACTCCAGGCACTGTTTACTACCGTCTGCCATTCGTAATAATCGATTCCGTTTTTATCCTGCAATTCAAATAAATTAAGAAATTTTTGAATATCGCTGTAACCTTTCAAGAAATACCCGGCGCCATCTATCACATAATTTTCGATTGGGATATAACTTTTTTCTCCATCTCCCGGGTAACCTTCATCAGAACCATTTGCAAAAAATCGGGCATTAACATTTAAATTTACACAAAATAAAACCAAGCATCCGATAAGCATCTTAGCGATTAAATTTTTTATTTGTCTCATTTTAGGCCTCCTATTTATTATCTTTCCATTACCGAATATGCTTATATTGGACACGTTTACCTCCTTTGATAATCCTTATTTTTTGTATTGTATGCCCGGTCCGCATTTCGGGTAAATAAGGGGGATTCGGCAATATTTTGGTATTTTGTAAATAAATGACAAAATTTTCCAATTTTTTCTAAACGAACCATTGACATTCCGGTTAAATATAAATATAATGTAACCATGATTGGTTTTTGTAAAATATTTACGAAAAGGTTACACAAGAGTTTGTCATTCATTTTACTGCTCCATGCACATTTTTCATTATACATTTATCCAGTAAGAAAATCAAATAAAAAAATTTATAAATCAAATATCAGGATATTTCGCAACGGAGGTGAACAATGAAAGTGACTATTACCAAAAACCGTGGCGGGGCTGAATATAACCCGGCACCGGGAATAAGCAGGACAGGCGATTCTTTAGATAGGAGAGAGATTTGCATGTTGCTAAATGATGTGGATTACTTTCTGAATCGTGTGTTTATCATTACAGAGAGGATCGGCTGTCGTCTTTTTGTCATCCATTCCGGGCATGTCAAGACAAATAGATTTTACGACGAATTGAGAGGCGCTAAAATTGCCTTTGCCAGGATGTACAACCGGAAATCCCGGCGAAAAGGAGTAAAAGCGGAGTGGACTCACTTATACAAGCCGTATAGCGGCTGGTTGGATGAAAAGATCAAAATGTTGAGAAAACAGGTATCGATATGAAAACAATAAATTTATTTAACCCGGAGAAATTTGGGAACAGTATGGCGGGCATCAGTCTCCAGGATAGGGACAGCCAGTATAAAGATAACCCCGGG
>JAGLQA010000337.1 GCA_023137075.1 Candidatus Aminicenantota bacterium | reverse complement strand
CCGGCGCCTTCCCTGATGCTGATGTCGAAAGAGAAGTCGCTGCCGAGAATGTTTTCGCCTAAAAAATTCCTTTCCCTGGCGTCTTTTAATGCTTTATCGAGGGTCTTTAATGCCAGGGGATATTCAGCGCGACAGTAGATAAAACCTTCACCGGAGCCGATGGCATAACCGGCTATAATCATGCCTTCCAGGACTGAATGAGGGTCGCCTTCGAGCAGCGACCTGTCCATAAAAGCTCCGGGGTCGCCTTCGTCGGCATTGCAAATCACATATTTTATGTCTGTCTTCACATTTCTACAAAATGTCCATTTCCTTGCCGTGGGAAAACCGGCGCCGCCGCGACCTCTCAGCCCGGATTTACCCACCTCTTCAATCACTTCTTCCGGGGTCATCTTCAATATCTTTGCAGTGGCTTTGTACCCGTCGGTCTTGATATAATCATCTATGCTAAAAGGATCTATATTTCCGCAGTTCTTCAGGGCAATTTTATGCTGGTCTTTTAATACGGAATATTCATCATCGAAAGGAACACCTTCATATGCTTGCTGCTCCTTAGTCTCAGGATGAAGTTGGAATAGGACGTGGTCTTTAATTATTTTTCCTTCTTTAACGGTTTTTTCGATGATACCCGGCACTGTTTCCGGGAGAATATTTCCATAGGTGAGCCGTGTCCTGCCGTCAATTTCCAATTCGGCAATGACTTCCTGGGAGCACAAACCGATACATCCCGTGGACTTAAGATCGATAGGTAGCCCGGATTTTTCTATTTCGTTTTTAAAAGAATTGTATACTTCCACGCCGCCTGCCGCCCTACCGCAGGTAGCCATTCCAATCGTTATTTTAGACATTTTTCATCCACCTATTAACCCGCATCCTCTGCGGTTTTACGATATGTGTCAATTATTGCTTTGGCCCGGTCTGCATCAAGTTTACCATAAACCTTGTCGTTTACCATCACGGCGGGCGCTAAGGCACAGCACCCGAGACAGGCGACATCTTGCACGGTGAAAAGACGATCTTCCGTGGTCTCGGTTTCTTCATCAAGTTTTAAATGGGCTTTGAGTTTTTTGCCGAGCACTTTAGCTCCACCAACATGGCATGCTGTACCATGGCATACTTTTACCATATTTTCCCCAACCGGGATTAAACTGAACTGTGAATAAAAGGTTAATACACCATAAATATGACTCTCTGAAATATTCGTCTTTTCGGAGAGATATCCTATCGCATATGGAGGCACATATCTAAATTCGGCCTGTATTTGTTGCAGGTAAATCATTAAGGAGTTAGCATGGGAATAGCGTTCGCAAACTTCTTCTATTTTCTTCTCGTCTTCTTTGGTAAACTCATTATCTTGTTTCGGCATGATTATTTACCCTCCTTAAACCTTTTTTGAACAATATCTTGCAAATCCCGACATTGTTCAGCAAGTATTTTATGAAGGTTCGGTCTTTCAAATCCTTTGGGTGTGGAAACCGTTTTCTCAAAAGAAATTTTTTCAATTTCTTTTATCTTTACACCATTTTCCGCTAATATATTGTAATTTATTCCTTCAAGATGTGAGATATTTTTTATTATTTCCTGTTCCCATATCTCCTTTTCCCGGGCAGATTCCCAATCCTGTCCCATCTTCCCTGCTAATTCTTTAAAAATCAACCAGGTGGGTTTTGCTTCTACCGGAGGATCGACGGCTTTTCTCACTCTATTTACCCGGTAGTCGGAACTAATATAAGTGCCGTCATATTCGACCCACACGGCTGCAGGTAATACCACATCGGCTTTTTCCTGTAATTTACCGGGGAATACATCCTGTACAACTAAGAAATCTACAGACTTTACGTCTTTTATATTTTGCCCCATGGAATAGATGAATTTATAAGCTTTTAAATCGATATCGCTTTTCGGCGTGATTCCCATAAGATAAGCGCCGTTGGTGTTGTTTTCCCTGGTAATCGAATAAATCTTCAGGTTATCTTTTCCATTTACTGAAGAAACATCAAAATCAGGGTCATGAATCAATATGGTTCCATCCCGGATTTCTTTTTCTAAACCTGACAGGCTTTTTAAACGGACATGGGCAAATTTTGACAGCTCGTTTTGATCCGGGTCGACTACAATCAGCCTGGCACCTTTCAATACGGCCTGTTTTACATAAGATGCCGCGACCGGGTTGTCCCGGTTCAAATCGGCGCCCGCAATAACGATAGTTGAAGCATTTTTTATATCTTCATATTCGATACCGATATAACCGGCCGGTTCGAAATGGAAAACCTGCTCGGAAGATAAAACATTATTGAAAAACTTTTTCGCCTGAAAAAGATCCTCGTTCGTGTTTTTAGTGGAAACCATACACCCTAGGGCTTCAGGCCCATATTTATCTTTAATTTCATTTATTTTGGCGGCGATTAAGGTCAACGCTTCATCCCATGATGCTTCGCTTAGTTTGCCTTTCTTTTTGATCAGGGGTTTGGTTAATCGTTTCCCGGAATGAATGAAATCAAAACCAAAACGTCCTTTAAAGCAAAGCCTTCCCGAGTTGGGTTTAGCCTCTTCCACTCCTTCGACTTTAACGATTTCATTTTCTTTAATGAACAGGTTGATTTGACAACCGATCCCACAATAGTAGCAGGTAGTACGCACTTGCGTGATGTCCCACATCCTGGAACTAAAGCGGTTTCTCTTTTCGAAAAGGGAACCTACCGGGCAGGCCTGTATACATTCACCGCAGTAGACACAGTCGGAATCGGGGAGTGTCATGTCGCCTCTAACGACTATCTTGGCGATATTTCCCCGGTAGCCGTGGGATAGGGCATTATTGACCTGGACATCGACGCAGGCCTGGACACAGCGACCGCATAAGATACAGCGCGAAAAATCACGCCCGACCAGGGGATCGTCGTATTCAAGGGGGTACCTGGTAGGGATACGGTCCAATCTCCTTTCGGATACCATGTACTTGTATGCCAGGGCCTGGAGTTTACAGGTGCCGTAAGCGACACATATGTCATCGGCCCGGTCATAGGTTTCGACTTCCTGCTGGAAATCGGTCCAATCCTGGGGATATTTTCCCCGTACTGCGCAGTTGTGATTACCTGAGATAAGCAGCAGTTCGACGACCATTTTGCGGGCATCGATAATACGGGGTGTGTCGGTCAGCACTTCCATATTTTTTGCGGCCGGTGACGAACAGGCCGCAATAGGGCCGGGAGCGCCTTTTACCTCGACGACACACATGCGGCAGGCCCCGGTAGGGTGGGCGCCTTTCAGGTAGCAGAGGGTCGGAATATGGATATTGTTCCGTGTGGCTACCTGCAAGATTGTTTCGCCCGGCTCAAATTCACAGGTTTTCCCGTTTATTTTCATTACATTGTCTTTATCCATGGTTCTTATCAATCCTGTCTTTTTTATTACGCGGAAATCGCATTTAATTTTTCCCTGTTTAGTTCTTTTTTATAACAAATCAAACCGCAGTTCAAACATCTTTCGGCCTGGGCAATGGTTTCAGTTTCGGTGAGGGTCATGATTGAATCGATGTTTCCCCGGTGTGCCTGTAAAGGTCCGGATTCGGTTATCTCGAAAACATTCTGAAGCTCATTCTCATCGATAATCACCCTGTCGTCCGGCGCTATTTCCTCTTCGGACGCATAAAGCTGCAGAGCACGGGCGATTTTTCGCCCCCTTCTGACCGCAATCACTACTCCGGTAAGATCATTGGCGCGGCCTGTCTCGCCGATTGAGAAAATACCGATCCCGCTTTCCTCTTTTAGTACGTTAATGATTTCTACCGTTTTCCACTTGTTTCCCTCTTCTTCGGTTTTCACAAAAAGCATCTCGGGGAAACGTCCGGCCCCGATAACCAGGTTATCCAAACCTAATTCTTCGATCGCCCCGTCGGAAGTTTGAATGGAAATCATTGTTAAATTGTCGCCGTCACCTTGAAGCTCAACCGGTATCGCAGAAAAGTAGAATTTCATTTTACCTGATTCTTCAATCTCGACACCTTTAGATTCAGCATCTCTCTTTGAATAGGGATAAACGATTGTTACCTCTTTGGCGCCGTTATCGAGGCATATATTTGCCGCCTTAACGGCCGTTTTACCGCCGCCGAGGATAACGGTTTTTTTACCGAGGGGTTTCTTCTTTCCTTTTGAAAAGGTATATAAGAGATCGAGCAGCAGGTAAGTGCCTGGGAGGGCGGTTCCACTCCAGGTTTTTCCCATCAGAATCTGCCTGCTGTCCCAACCGCCGGTTGTTAAAAGAACCATTTCGAAACCTTCGGCAAAAAGGGAGGATAGGGTAAAATCGCTGCCCATGACCTTGTTTGTTTCTGATTCCACGCCGATATCTAAAATACCGTCTATTTCCCAATCCAGAACTTCTCGCGGCAAGCGATCTTCGGTGATAACGTACCGTAAAATACCACCCATCTTTTCGGTTGCTTCTAAGATTTTGGGCCGGTGGCCGAGCCGTCTCAGGTAGTAGGCGGCCGTCAAGCCTTCGACACCACCACCCACAACCGCAACTTTCTTGCCTTCGGCAGGTGGGAGATAAGTGGGTAACGCCCGTTCGCCGGTTCGCTTCTCGTAATCGGAGACAAATTTCTTTAAGGCATTAATGCTCACCGGTTCATCGACTAAGTTGCGGCGGCATTCAAACTCGCAGGGACTGGGGCAAATCCAGCCGCATATCAGCGGGAAAGGATTCTTCTCCCTGATAACGCGAACAGCGCCGAGATAATCACCTTTCGAAATCCGGCGGATATATTCCGGGATATCGATTTCCGCGGGGCAGTGTCTCTGGCAGGGGGCGGTACATTCCGTAACCTTGTAATC
>JAGLQA010000336.1 GCA_023137075.1 Candidatus Aminicenantota bacterium | reverse complement strand
CCCAATTGTTGGGAGAGGGAAAAGAAATAGGCTTTCATGACTAATTCGGTAATAACAACAAAGGTCGCGATAATCACAACGTAAGACGCAATCCGTACCTTCTTGGGTATGATGCTCTTTATGGAGGAAATGATAACATTCGAACACAGGAGCACAAAGGTGGTGGCGAGTCCCATGCCGATACCATTTTCCACCGTCTTGGTTATCGCCAGTATCGGACATAACCCCAAAACCAATCTAAAGGGGGGCAGGATTTCCCAGAAGCCCTTAAAAAATTCATGTGTTATACTCTTATTCATCGATATCAAATCCCGTTTTTATTAATTTTTTTCATAATTTCTTCTTTTACGGCAGGATATAATGCGATGCCGTTTTCGACCGCGGCACATACCGCCCGCGATGAAATCGTGGCGCCGGAAATCGCGTCTACGATGCCGCCATCCTGTTTAACTTTGAATGTTTCCGCTAGCGCCTTATCCTTAAATATATCTCTAAAGACCGCCTCGGTTATCCGAGCTCCCAAACCGGGAGTTTCTTTGTGCGAGATGATGCCGATTCCCGAAAGCGAATCTTTTTCAAGGTCAAATCCCACTATAATAACAATCTTATCTTTGAACCCCATGGCTTCGCATTCGAAAGCGACAGCCCTGGCTTTATCATCCTGCTTATCCACAAAAATAGATCGAGCCTGCTCTTCGACCGTTATTTGCTGCCTGCTCCGCATGATATTCGGCATGACCTCATCGATTTTTTCGGTATAACCAAACAGGTCTTTCACCGCAGGTCCCTGGACATTGTAGAGCACCTGTTCTTCAATGCGATTCTCGGTGCCCTTCTTGACGACAGAAAGTAACAAACCGCAGGCTGCCGCGATGGCAGTCAATGCCGATATCATTTTTATATAATCTTTCATGGTTACCTTCTTTCAATATGATTGATTGCAAGGGGTTTCGGGTTATTCTTGATGCGGTCCAACAAGGGGGTAAATAGATTCATTATTAATATGGCAAATATGACGCCGTCCGGGTAGACGCTCAAGGTTCGTAAAATAACCGTTAACACACCGATTCCCAATCCGAATACGATCATTCCCCATTTATTGAAAGGAGAACTGGCGTAATCGGTAGCCAGGAAAAACATACCGATCATCACATTGCCGGTCAGGAGATGAAACAAGGGATTGGCATAGACGGCGCTGTTACTCAGCCAGAAAACGGCCGACATCACAACTACACCGACGGCAAAGAAAAAGGGGATTTCCCAGGATATAATTTTGCGAAGTAGAAGATATATACCGCCTATCAGGATAAGCAAAACGGCCGCGGCGCCCATGCCGCCTACCTGTTTACCCAACAACAGGTCCAGGAAGTTGAAGCCGGAAATTAGCTCGCTGCCCCCGTTTTTCAACATGGTCAGGGGGTAATGCAGGGGGAAATCCAGGTTGTAATTTGCAACGGCCAGGTTAAAGTTCAGATACCCCGGCCAGGAAATATGGAGAATGGCCCAGCCGACCAGAACCGGGTTCAGGGGATTACTTCCCAGGCCGCCGAATATTTCTTTTCCGATGGTTATGCACAAAAATGAACCGATAATTACAAACCAGTAAGGCACGCTGGGCGGCAGGATCAATGCGAAAAGAAGACCGATCAGGAAAGCGCTGCCGTCGGTTGCGGTAACGGGTTTGCGAAAGGCGAGACGTATCAAAATATCGGCGATTACGGCAGTGGCCACTGCGAGAGTCATGACCCTAACCGCAGGCATACCGTAAGTGAAAATAGCATAAATGACTGCAGGCAGCAGGGCTAAAATAAAATTATAGTGAATTTTGCTCACCGTTAACTTTTCATGCCAATGGGGTGGACTTGAAACAACCAATTTCATTCTACATCTTCTCCTTCTGTTTCGATTTTTTCTGCCTCGATCTTTTCCAATTCACTTTTTGCCAGTTGGATGAACTGGACAAGAGAACGTCCCGAAGGACAATAATAGGCACACAAGCCGCATTCGATACAGTGTTGGATGCCTAAATCCCTGCATTGCTCAAATATGGAGAATTCGGCATAGCGACCGATCAGGTTGACGCTTAAATGAGCCGGGCAAACCTCGACGCATTTCCCGCAGTTCATGCATTGGTTATTCTCATTTTTGACGATCTCCGCCGCATCCTGCACATAGATCATATCGACATCGGCGGTTACGGGAAGGTCGGTATTATAACAGGCTGTACCCATCATGGGGCCACCGATCATCACTTTTTCGTTTTCTCCGGGCTGCATGTCTTGCAAAAGGTCTTTCAGGGGAGTGCCGATTCTTACCTTCAGGTTTTTGATCTTCCCTTTTCCGGCCGCAGTGATTACTTTGTGGCTGAAGGGTTTGCCATCCCGAAGCGCAAGCACCGCTGCCACCAATTTCTCGATTTTAAGAAAAGCGGTCTTTCCCGTATCGTATTTTCTTGAAATATCACGGGTCAGGATTTCAGGCAGTCCGTTCGGATAAACGGGCTTGACCGGGAAGATGTCGGCAGCGCCGGCCGTAAGATTAGCCGCGCTGCTCAGCAGCGGTTCGGGCAGCGCTAAGAATACTTTCCCGGCAGCGGTCAGATGTTTGATGAGTTTAAGACCTTCGGTTACCGTGTCCGGGTTTTCTATTAAAAATTGCTGATAACTCGCGGCCAGGGGTTCCGTGTCCACCGCGCTTATGATAACGGTTTTTATATCCTTAAGTTCTTCGTCGAAACCGAGGTTGGCCCGGTTCAATTTCTTTAGTAATTCAGCCGCATCTTTTTCCAGGTAATCGGCGGCAGCCGTTATTTCCGGGGCAATTTCATCGGTTTCGGAGACGGCGATTCTCAGGATGGTAAGATCGGTGCCCGCAAAGGACATGATATCGATACCGGTTATGGTTCCCGTTACCGTGGAATACACTCCCGGGATCAATTCCTCACCGGTTTTTACCCGGGAACCTTCTTTTATCTTCAGCTTTTCCTTCTCTTCATCAAAACCTTTTAAAGGTAGAAGGACTTCTTTCGGTTCCGGAACCTCTGTGATTTTCATTTCTTTGGATTTTAATAATAGGCTGTTCATTATCTTTATCAACCTTCCATTACTCTTCTTTATGACATAAACTGCAATCTTCCTCACCGTCCGAGTGACAGTCTATACAGTTTTTGCCGATGCACCTTGTGTGTGTGTCCGCGCTCTCGCAAAGGGATTCGTATTTTGTGTTGTAGTGGCATCGTCTGCAGTTCATGGGAAATATCTTTTTCTTTTCTTTTGTGTAACCGTGGTGGCAGTCTGCGCAGTCTAACCCGAATTCGTCCGGGGAGGCGTGCGCGAAGTGGTTAAAAACAACCGGACCACCATCGGTTTCGAATGCCACATTTTCCGGTTCCGCGATTTTCTTAAAGCTTTCCGCATTATGGCAAAATTCGCAATTTACCGAACCCCGGGCATGACAGTCGATGCAATTTTTCCCGATGCACCTTTTATGAATATTGGCATCTTCACATATGTCTGCGTATTCTTTGTTGTAGTAGTGGCACTCACGGCATCTCATTTCCTTCGCAAAAGGATCGTCCGAGCCTGCTTCATAATTATGGTGACATTCCTCACACTTCGTATCTTTGAGGGCAACGTGAAGTTTATGGTCAAAAATGACACCGCCCCCTTTGGTATCGAATGCCACGCGCATGGGCTCTTTCTTTTTTTCAAAGGAGTAGCCGATGATCGCGATAATGACGAAAGCAATTACTACCACACACAGGAATAACTTTTTTCTCGCTTCAGTTAAGTGTTTAACTTTATTCATAATCGATTCTCGTCTATATTTTTTGAACTTTTTTGTGCTTGAAATAAAGTCTTGATTGTTCCTGAAATGACATGCAACACTGTCTCACATTTGCCGATTTTTGTCAAG
>JAGLQA010000335.1 GCA_023137075.1 Candidatus Aminicenantota bacterium | reverse complement strand
CCGGGATTTACAGGATTTAAGGATTGGCAGGATAAGCTCAGGATTTCTTATTACTAATTACTGGCTTACTACTTACTTTATTACTTTGGTCTATTGTCTGAACCCGGATTTACAGGATTTAAGGATTACCGGGATAAACTCAAGATTATTGATTACTGCTTGCTAAATAGTTGCTTCATTTTGATTTACATTAAACAAATAATCTGGTATATATAATTATGGCAGAGATAAATATTTTTTGGCGATGGAAAAGATGAGTTGCTTTCTTAATAATACCATCGAGATGTTACATTATTTTGAGGTTGGCAGAGATGATCGATTTTATTGTAAATAATCTAAAGACAATCTTAGGTTTTACCTTAGGCATAATTTTTACCGCCATAACGATTCGCTACAAAGAGGCTATAACAAGGGGCACCAATTTTGTGATCGACAGCCTGTTCTCCTTAGCGCGCGTCTATTTTTTAATGATGAAGCGTTACAAAAAATCCATAACCAGGATTTACCGGGAGACCAAGGTGGGCTACCGTAGTTTGCGATTGGATTTAGAGCGCAACTATATTTCCCTGCGGGTTAGTTCATTTATTCATTACCGCCAGAAAGAGCCGGATGAAGAACTCAAGTCCAAAAAATCAGAGGTTCTGGATGTTTTGAAAGAATACCGGCACTTAGTAATCCTGGGCCATCCCGGCGCCGGTAAAACTACTCTGATGCAGTGGCTGCTGCTGAAATATGCCCATGGTCACATGAAAAAAGAATTGGATGAAAACCTCATCCCTATTTTTATTGCCCTGCGCAGCTTGCAAAGCGGCCAGTCGGTAGATGATCTGCTTATCGAGGTTTTGAACCAACACCATTTTAAAGGGGGTGAAAAATTTATCCGCAAACAGATGGAGAAAGGCAGGTGTCTGCTTATATTCGACGGTATGGATGAGATTATCGATGACGATACACGCAAGAAATTTATTAAAGATATCAATGGTACATACGGCACTCTTTATGGAAAATCACGTATTATTATCACTTCCAGGATTGAAGATTTCCCTGACGACCGTTTTCCTGCAAGCTTCCGGCAGATGGAAATTTTAGATTTAGACATGGAACAGGTCAGGGACTTTATTACCGGTATTCTCGAAACGGAAGAGAAACCGGGTGGTTTGATCGGGCAAATAGAGAAAAGCGAAGGATTAAAAAAATTTGTCACCAATCCCCTGATGCTTTCTTTGTTGACCTTTGTTTACCGGGAAAGCCGGCGAAAACTGCCTGATGACCGGGTCAAAGTCTATAACATATGCATGCAGCTCATGATGGAAGACCGGGATTCCAGAAAAGGAATCTACGAGTACCGTAATAAATTCGATACCGATGACAAAGAATTGCTGTTGGGCAAATTAGCATATGATTTTTCCCTGCGGAACAAATGGCGCTTCTCCGAAAAGGAGGTATTGGAGCATTGGCAAAACAATCTTCCGGCCAATTTAACCGACAGGGACCTGAAAAAATTGTTGAAAGAAGTATGTAAATCCAACGGTATCCTGAGGCACCTTTCCGGGAAAGAGTTGTGCTTTTTACATCGTACCTTCCAGGAGTATTATACGGCAAAAGAGATTTGTAAAAAAGAGCAGGCGTTACTGGTAAACAGGGAAGAGCAAATGCTTTATGGCAAATTCTCAGAAAAAGAGTGGCAGGAGATTACGTTATTCCTGGTGGGCATAATGGACGATGCCGGGTACTTAGTTCAACACATTTTACACCAATCCCCCCTATTTGCCCTGCACTGCTTAGTATATGCCAAACGGGTAAAGGACGAAATCATCGAAGAGGTACTGAAAGCTATTCCCGGTAAATTAACGATAGCAAACCTTAAAGAAATTTCCGATAACCTCGTTTACTTAGCGAACCGTTTCGGGCTTGAGAAAATCTCTCAATTTCTAACAAATGTTTTAAAACAAGTTAAAGCAAAAAATATCAAAATATTGTTTTGGCAGGTTATCGACCGGCTAATCCTAACTTTTTCACCCCGAAAGGGAATGGTCTATTTACCTTCGGGTTTTGTGCAGATGGGCAAAAAGGAAAAATGGGTGCCGGGCTTCTGGATGGATGTTTACCCGGTCACCAATGGGGATTATCAAAACCGGACAGAAGGTTCGAAAGCAGACGATTTACCCCGGCATTGGCAAACCCGGCAAAATGGAGAACCCTTCGTAACATCAGGAATGAAAAAATTGCCGGTTGTAGACATCGACTATGAGCAGGCGGCGGCGTTCGCTTCTGCTTTAAATAAAACCCTTCCCGTGACCGTGCAGTGGCACAGAGTAGGAGAAAAGGACTCACGGGAGGGGGGGGGCTAACTGAAACGAAGAAAAAGTACCTGAAAAAAAACAAGTTGGAAAAATCTTTCTCATTTTACTCACATGCCTTTGCCCGTGCCCGTGACCTTGCCCGTGACCGTGCCCGTGCCCGTGACCTTGCCCGTGACCTTGCCCGTGACCTTGACCTTGTTAAATATCAAGGTTATGAGGAAATCACAAAACATTACAAATCTGCCCGGCAAGCCCTTTCGATAATCCGGGAAGAATTGAGAAAAGGATGGACCAGAAAAGCATGGCTGCAGACTTTTGAATTAGGCAAGGCCTTAGTCGATGCATTGGCGGCCTTTTTCGAAATAGTACAAAAGCCTGTCCCGGAAAAATTATTAACTGCCCTGCGCCAACCGGGACTGCTGGAACCGGTTGACAAATTTCCTGCTAACTCACATGGGATTTACGATTTAGTGGGCAATGTATGGGAATGGACGGCAACCACCAATAAAAAAAGGGACCACCAGGTCTGCGGCGGGGCCTGGAATGAAGAAGCATTTGACCCGGATAAAAAAGAATGGCTGCCTCCAACCTGGCGGGACATCAACTTAGGATTCCGCTGCGTATGCGACTGGGATAAAATCACGATAGTAAAAGAGATCAAAGACCTCAAAGCAGCGGATGAAAAGCCCGCTGCTTCGTGATGAAGGAATAATTTGCCTGGCACCTTTTTCTTTATTTTCTGTTTAATTTCAAAATAATTTTCGAGTGATTTGCTGAGTACTAAAAAATGTCTGAACCGGGATTTACAGGATTAACGGATTACCGGGATAAATCCAGGGGAACACAAGGTTCCCCCCTACTATATTAATCCCTTTTTTACCCAATTGAATATTCTATCGGCAATTTCTAAGGCTTCTTGGAATTCTTTTTTTGTGGCAGGTTCATACTCCCCAGGGTACCTCGTCCTGACCGCATAAACAGAAAGGATTGCTGATTCTTTGATGTCGTCCGGAACTTCGATATGATTATCTTCCAGGCTTTTTATTAAAATACCGATGTTATGAGTCCAATCAAAGTTAATATTTTTAAAAACCAAAAGTGCTTTAAGTGCCTTTTCAACACATTGTTGGCAATCGAAACACATATCTTCATATAGAATATACCGCGAAAATTTACCCGCTCTCGCTCTTTCCAGGTTACTCCTGGCGCGGTCAAGCCATTGCCGGTAAAATGGTTTGCTCTTCATAAATCGTTTTCCCGTATTTGTCAACCTGGTTATATATTAGGTATTGATTATCTTTCAATCTTTCATATTTATCTTCCGTCTCTACGATCAGGTCAACAGGTATGCCGATGCCCTCTTTTGCCATCAGGTAGTACAGTTCTTTTTCTAATTTCCTGGTGTTTCGGCCATTTTTTACCAGGATAAAAATGTCATAGTCGCTTTTATCATCGGCGGTTTTGTTTGCCTGTGAACCGAAGAGGAATATTTTGTGAGGCAATACTTTTTTGACAATCATATTTATAAGCCTCGAAAGTTCTTTATCTTTTTTTCCCATAACTTAAATATAGTATTAAAAAAACGATATGTCAAGCTGCGAGTTGGAAATTCCATTTTTAGTCACGAATCCACTATAGATTATATATTTTAATGAATCGGAATTTCAAAGTTTTCACTGTAATTTGTGAATTGACAAAGGTTGACGCAGTGCGTCTATCCTAATTTTTCACCGTAATTTGTGAAAAATTCCCCTACGATTGACCCGGTACTTGTGGCCGCCTAAAAAATAATTGATGGGGATTTTGCTTAACAGGAGGTTATACATTTGTTATACTCCTATCATGAAAACAGCCGTGTATTTGCCGGATGATCTTTTTAAGACCGCCGAAAAGATCGCAAAACGTTTAAAATTATCACGCAGCCAATTGT
>JAGLQA010000334.1 GCA_023137075.1 Candidatus Aminicenantota bacterium | reverse complement strand
CGTAGCTTCCCTGCCAATTGTTGTTTTTCAACCTTCATTTGCCGGTACTGTCTCAGATTTTATTGATTTTTTTTTTTTAATCCTTTACAATAGCTTTTAGGAGAAAAAATGAAAAAATTATTAAAAAACACATTCATTATATTGATTATTCTGACATTTTTCCAGGGCTGCAAAATGGATGAAGATAATGAATCGGAGGAAAACCCGGTTCCCGCTTTAACAGCAATATCTCCCAAATCCAAAGTCGCCCACATGCCGACTTTCACACTGACCGTAACCGGATCCGGTTTCATCACCGAATCGGTCATCCACTTTAACGGCAGCGCCATGCAGACCACTTATGTAAACGCCGCGGAATTGACCTGCCAGGTTGATGCGGAGGAAATCGCGGCTGCAGCCGGTTTATCACGGGCATTAAACGCGAAGATACCGGTAATGGTACGCAACCCGGCTCCCGGCGGCGGGGATTCGGACACCTTAGAATTCACCGTCAACGATAATCATACCTTCTATGTGCCGAAAAAAATCATCGATACTGCCTTCGAACCTGGAGAATCCGCAATTGCGGTAGATAGCGCCGGGAATATCAATGTAGTGTGGGAAGATTTTGTTTCGGACATTGACGTGTTTTATTCCCGCTCTGCCGATAGCGGGGCAACCTGGAGCCAGCCGGTCAACATCTCAAGCAGCGCCGGGTACTCCGGGAATCCCGAAATAGTGGTAGACAATGCCGGCAGCATTAATGTGTTCTGGAGCGATGATACGCCCGGCAACTATCAAGTGTATTTCAAACGCTCTATCGATAACGGTGCCGGTTGGAGCCAGGCAGTGCGAGTATCGAGCAATCCTGAAAGCTCTTTCGGCCCAATCGCGGCAGTAGACGATTCCGGCAACATTAATGTTGTCTATTTTGCGGGTGACGGGTTGGAACGTGAAGTGTATTTCAGCCGCTCTACCGATGACGGGGCCAGTTGGAGCCAGGCGGTCAATATCTCGAACAGCCCGGATCCTGCCATGTACCCGGACCTGACTTTAGACGACAGCGGAAACATCTCGGTTGTCTGGCAGAATACCATCTCGGGATACCGGCAGATATTATTCAGCCGATCCACCGACAACGGGGCAAACTGGAGCCAGCCGAAAAAGACCTCCTATCTCTGGGGAGATAATTATTACCCACTCATCACAGCAGACAATGCCGGGGACATCTCCGCAACCTGGTTGAACACCCACTTCAAAAGCCTATTTTTCAGCCGTTCTGCCGATAATGGAGATACCTGGACCCAGGCTAAAGCTATCTCCGGTAATTTATCAGGAACTTATTATGGGTATGCCGTGACAATTGACAGCGCCCGTAACGTCAATCTTGTCTGGGGTATCGGGCCACAAAACGATATTGATATCTCTTTCATACGTTCCACCGATAATGGAAATACCTGGAGCCCCCTTGTGAACATCTCGAATAGCCCGGGAGAATCTTGGTGGCCGGCCATGGCACTAGACAGTGCCGGGAATATCAATGTGGTCTATAAGAATGGTAATTATTTGTACTATACCGCCAATACCCGTTGATTCCCCCCCCAAAAAAAAGGCGGGCCCACATCCACGAAGGGATGCGAGCCCTGGTGAGGAGATTTTTACTAATTAAATATAGCAAAGAAAAACGACTATCTCACCTTTCCCTTTTTTGCTTTCCGGGTATTCCCTTTTCTTAACCAAGAACTCAAAAATAAAACCGATTATAACATCAAGTTAAACCAATTGTCAACCCTAAAAAAAAATCCACAATTCGTGATAGCGCCGGGCAGTGGAGCATCAATTTCGCACGAGTAGAAT
>JAGLQA010000333.1 GCA_023137075.1 Candidatus Aminicenantota bacterium | reverse complement strand
ATGGGCTGTCTTTTCGAGAGGATTCGTAATTCGGGCAGCACCTTTTGCGTAAATATTTCCCTGAAATCATCCACTTCCCACTGCGGCGAATAGGTGTCGAAAAAGCCTTTTGCCGCTTCTAACCGCCCGCCTGTTTTAACTGATAGTTTATTGTTTGTTAGGTAGGCTTGAATTCGTTTGGAGATAAATGAGTCCAGGTTTTGTACCTGCCTTTTGGTGTATAATTCAATCTTTGCCACTTGCAGATCCGGCGCGGAAAATGTCTTTTTTTGCCTGTCCACCTGAAGAATACCATAGGCAGCTGTACCGGCGTCGTTCTTCCTGGTGAAAAAAAGTTCGATCTCACGACCCAGGCCCTGCCATTCCGGCGCCCCGGGTTGAGTATACAAAGGGGAGATAAAGGGCAGTGCTGCCGCGGCGAATTGCAATGCGGCATTTTCTCCATCAATGGTTGAACCGGAGATGATGTATGCCCCCCCGGTATTAAAACCGGGACAGAATTGAATGAATCCCTGGCCCGGCTGCAGTTGCGGTCTTTTTGCTTTGCCGATTTTGAAAAGGTAATCGCTAAACCGGTTGTCGCTGCCGATGAGTATGGGGCGTTCTAAATTTTTGATGCTCTTCATATCGAGATCATCGGCCGGGATAACAAAGGGCAGACTAATAGTACAATCCTCAAGACCGATCCTGGCGGCTAAATTGACCGCTTTATAGGGCAAAACACCATCGTAAATAATCCTGGAGGCCAGCCGGTCGGCAAAACCGTCCGAGTCGCTGTCTTTATAGATGCCCCTGGTGCCGTAGAAGCCCGCAATATCCGAAAAGGAATCCTTGATGGTAACTTTTTTCCTGAAGAAAAAGGGATCGGTTGACGGGTTTAAAAACCGCTGCGGAACAGCGGTACGGGGAATGGTTACGGCTTTTCCTGCATCTGTAATTCCTATAGTAAAGATATGAAGCGCCACCTGTTTAACACCGGCATAATTGAGGAAATTGGTCCCTTCACCCCGCTTATGGGCAGAGATGAGATTTTTAAAGACTTGTGCGGCATCTTTAGCATCGGAAGGTATTCGTAGTTCCACATCAGCCTGTTCCACTTCTCCCTCTTTTCGCACGGTTCCCGACAGTCCGGTTCGCTGCAGGCGGCGCTGTCGTGCAGCTTCGTGCAGCGGTTCCGGGCAGAGATAATGAACGGCCGTTAGTGCGATCTGCGCCTTTTCCCGGTAAGATTCGGGCAGTTGTGAATAGATATGTTCCTTGACATGGTTCCAGAGTTCACCGGTTTCCCGGCCGGTGATATCCCAGGTATAGGGGAAGCGGGAGAAAAAATTCACGGCCGCGTATTCCCTGGCCCGGGGAGTTGCTCCGAAAATTTCGATTATATTTATTCCTTTTTCCCGGTAAACTTTGATACCGCAGTCTTCTTTGCTGCCGGGCCGGTTGTTTTTACCTTTTTTATAGGTTTTGTTTTTTATGGTAGAGAAGGTAATCAGCCATTCTATTTTCTTTTTTTTTGCCTCTTCCCGGGTAGAAACGCACAGGGAAGGGTTCATCGCGCTGCTTTCAAATCCCAGGCGGGCCGCGATTGCCGCGGCCGCTTCCACATCGACGGCGGTTGTCCGGTTGTCGATTAGAAAGCGGGCGGTAATATCATCCGGGAAAGAATCATTATTGGTATCGCTGACCAATTGATTCTGAAAAATATTCGTTATATCAAGAGCCGGTACCGGCGTTATGATTTGCGGAACCTTTTTTGCCGAAAATAGTAAAACCGGGAATAGGATTACCAAACTTACCAAAAAGCGAGTAAATCTAATCTTGTCAGATATGTTACGATTCATGCAGACCCTCCTACCGTAAAATTAGTGAAACCTGTGCCGATCCTTTTGTCTTTATGTGGAATCGGGTTGCCATAATAGGTTGATGAAGAATTACCTGTCATGTTTATATTGTATCGAAAAGTAACGGCTTTTTCAATCAAAAGTGGAGATGGTCAGCAATTAATTTTAGCAACGGATTCACACGGATTTTAAAAAAAAAAACAAACCAACTATAGGGGGAATTCTTACAAACTGACGGTTACTTCTCCTTTACGATGCGGAAACCAATGGCCTGGGTATTATCAAGCGGCTCCACGGAATGCCGTTTGGCTGAACGGAGACCTTCGGCATCGCTGTTATGATTTCCACCCCGCACCACACGAAAAGTACCGCTCGCCGGCCCGGTGGGATTTTTTTCCA
This sequence comes from Candidatus Aminicenantota bacterium, assembly GCA_023137075.1. Taxonomy (GTDB): domain Bacteria; phylum Acidobacteriota; class Aminicenantia; order UBA2199; family UBA2199; genus JAGLQA01. Next base: position 880 of record JAGLQA010000333.1, on the reverse strand, counting down.
GGGAGATCGCATAATAGGCTGAACCGTACCAATCCCGGCACCATTCAACCGTACGACTACCCATGAAATAGACACCATAGGGTGACACATCATCATTAAGGGACTCCATTTCATCATTCCCCCAGGGGTAGCGGCGTTGATCGGTGCTCCACGCCGCCTTTTCCCAGTAGTACGGCTACCGTTCCGAAGATAACAACTATAACAACTGCGCCCACCGCTTTCAACCAGGGGGATTTTTTCTTTGTTTTCTCTTTTGCTTTTTTTTCGATACTCTTGCGCGGGGCATGAACTACGTTTTTGCGCAGTACCTCCGAAACCTCTTCAGGTTTTTTTAATTTAATGAGCGATTCTTCTTCAAAAACCTTCCGGTATTCGCTGAACGATTCCGGCTCGATTCCTGGAACGTCGGGAACACCGGTGATGAATCCTTCATCCACTAATTTTTTTAGTGTTTGGAAGCATTGCCCGGCTTTCTCTGTTCCCCCTGATTTTTCATAACTGGCGCCCAACAGAAGCAAAACCTTTGCTTGTAACGTTGGTTCAACTTCTTCCGCTGCGCTTAAGATTGCTTCAAGTTTTACTGCTGCCGCTTGGAACCGGCCACTCCCGTATATAGAGAGAGCATCGTTAAAAATGTCTTCTACTTGATCGCGGTTATCCAAATTCCCTGTGGAACGGTGCGAGTAAAGCTGGAAATTTCCGTTAAAGAGTAAAAAACTCAGTACAAATGCCAATACTTTCGAGATAAATAATTTTTGCCATTTTACCATAATTTACTTCCTTTTTAAGTTGAATAGTTTTTTGCCGCAACACTATTATACTATACGGATATAAAAAAACAAAACGGATATATTTTTACTTCTCCTTTACGATGCGGAAA
>JAGLQA010000332.1 GCA_023137075.1 Candidatus Aminicenantota bacterium | reverse complement strand
GGCGATATCGAAACCCCGGTGTTTATGCCGGTGGGAACAGTGGGCGCAGTCAAAGCATTGACGATTAGAGACCTGAAAGATATAGATACCCGTATCATTTTAGGCAACACCTATCACCTCTTCCTGCGGCCGGGCATGGATGTTTTAAACCACTTCGGCTCCCTGCATAATTTCATCTCCTGGGATAGACCCATGTTGACAGACAGCGGCGGTTTCCAGATTTTTTCCCTTAAAGGCAACACAAAGGTAAAGGAAACCGGGGTGGAATTCCAATCCCATATCGACGGCAGCCGGTTTTCTTTAACTCCCGAACAGGTGGTGGATATCCAGAATGGTTTCGACTCCGATATCCAGATGGTTCTCGATTACTTCGCTTCCCATCCGGCAAGTAGAGATGACGACCTTCAAGCGGCAAAAATTACCCGGATCTGGGCCGAGAGAGCACGGGAACGATTCTTAAAGACCAACCGGGACAATGCCCAATTTGCCATTGTTCAGGGGGGATTGCATAAGGATTTGCGGGAAGAATCTTTGAAAACGCTTACGTCAATCGGTTTCGAAGGTTACGCGCTGGGAGGACTGAGTGTCGGGGAAACCCGGAAGGAGCTTCAAGGAATGATCTCTTTTTTGCTTCCCCTCATGCCGGTGGATAAACCCCGCTACCTGATGGGGAACGGTATGCCCGAGGAGATTCTCTTCGCCGTTGAGAATGGGGTGGATATGTTCGATACCGTTATCCCGACCCGGGTGGCCCGCAACGGTTTGCTGTTCACCTCCAGGGGAAGACTCTCGATAAAAAATGAACGCTATAAGACGGATAAACAGCCGCCGGACCCGGAATGCTCCTGTTATACCTGCCGGAATTTCAGCAGGGCCTATCTCCGCCACCTCTATCATGCAAAGGAAATAAACGCTTCGATTTTAAATTCTATTCATAATACCCATTTTTATCTTGATTTTATGTCTAAAATAAGGTATGCTATCCAGTTCTCAAATTTTATTGAATTCAAAAAGAATTTCTTATTTAATTACAACAAAGGAGTATAAGATGCTTTTATATGGACAAGAAGCCGGCGGCGCGGCTCAGGGCGGCGGTTTTTCAATGCTTATCATGATGGCAATTATTTTTGCGATCTTCTTTTTCTTGATTATCAGGCCCCAGAGGAAGAAGCAAAAAGACCACCAGACATTGGTACAATCTCTGAAAGGAGGAGAAAGAGTCATAACTTCCGGTGGTATATTCGGGACTGTCGATAGAGTTCTGGAAGACCGCGTTGATCTCAAAGTGGATAAAAATACCCGGATGCAGGTTTTGAAAACCTCGATTTCCACCGTTGTGGATCAAAGTGGCCAGCAACCCCAAAAAAAACAATAAATACACTCGCTTAAAATGGTTGTTTGGAGGAAAAGATGAAAAAAGCCTTGGGTTGGAAAATTATATTAATCCTGGTTGTGATAGGATTAAGTGTCTGGAGATTTCTGGAAGATAAAATTGTCTTAGGCCTCGATTTGAGAGGCGGTACACACTTAGTATTAGAGGTGCAAACTGGCGAGGGTTTAATCGTTCAGACCGATCAGCATGTTACCCGGTTAAAAAGTTTGTTTAAAGACGCCAGTATAAAATATGAAAAGGTCACGAGAAAAGGCGTTACCGGGATCGAAGTGTCGGGATTTGAGTTCGAAGATGAACGAAATATAAAGGATATTTTCGATGATGATTTCAGGGAATGGAATTACACCTTCTCGGCACGCTTAGCGACAATGAAACTGAAACCCAACGAAGCAATGCGTTGGCGAGAACAAACCGTAAACCAGGCTCTTGAAAAAATCAGGAACCGTATCGATGCCACTGGATTATCCGAAGCCAAAGCCCAGCGAATCGAGGGCTTCTCCCAGAAAGGCGATAAATTATTGGTGTTACTGCCCGGTATCGATGATCCCGGCAGGATAAAAGAAATAATAAAAACCACGGCCATGCTTGAATGGAAAGAGGTTGTTTCCGGACCCTTTGATACGGAAGAAGAAGCCCTGTCCGATTATGGCGGTAAGCTCCCCGAGGATTTAGTGGTTTTGAAGATGAATCCCAAAACCGGCGGCCGAAAGGGATTTATGATTCTAAAAGCCGCCAATATTGTCTCCGGGAACGATCTGCGAAATGCCAAGCGGACACGCAATGAATACGGTGCGCCTATCATCGGTTTTTCCTTGCATCCCAAAGGCGGCCGGGCTTTTGAAAAATATACGGCGGCCAATATCGGTAAACGGTTGGCCGTTGTTTTAGATAAACGTGTTTTGATTGACCCGGTAGTGCAGACTGTGATTCCCGCTCATTCGGGAGGTGTCATCACCGGGAGTTATACCACCGAGCTGGTGGATGATATGGTGGTTATGCTGCGAGCCGGCGCTCTTCCGGCCTCGATGAAGTTTCTCGAGGAACGAACGGTAGGACCTTCTTTGGGCGCGGACTCTATCAGAAAAGGCATATATGCCTCCAGCGTCGGCCTGCTGTTGGTTATGGCATTTATGTTATTATATTACAAAGCAGCGGGTATCAACTCCGTAGTCGCTTTAGCATTGAATATCGTTATATTGATGGGAGTTCTGGCCTACTTTAGAGCTACTCTCACGGTACCCGGCATTGCCGGTATTATCCTGACCATCGGTATGGCGGTTGATGCCAATGTGCTGATTTTTGAGCGGATCAAAGAGGAACTTCGAGCCGGGAAATCCCCGAAATCTTCAATCGATTCGGGATTCAAAAAAGCCTTTGTTACGATCTTTGATGCCAATTTGACAACCATAATAGCTGCGATTTTCCTATACCAGTTCGGTACCGGCCCCATCCAGGGATTTGCCGTCACCTTAATGATCGGTATTACTGCCAGCATGTTTACCGCGGTTTTTGTTTCGAGAGTCATTTTCGACCTGATATACGGCGATAGGAAGAAGCTGAAAAAAGTAAGTGTTTGACAGGAGCAGGGCGATGAATATATTTAAGAAGGAACCAAATTTCAAGTTGATGAATAAAAAGTACTATGCCTTTATTATTTCCGGGTTGGTTATAATCGCCGGGTTGGTCACGTTTCAATTCATGGATTTAAACCTGGGTATCGACTTTTCCGGCGGTACGATGATTGAGGTTAGTTTTAAAGATAATATAAGTATCAATTATTTAAGGGATTCTTTAGATAAAGTGGGAATCGCAAACTCGGAAATCGTAAGAGTCAAACGGGAAAATAAATTTTTCATCAAGACCATGATGGAAATAACGGAAACCGGTGAAACTGAGGAGTTTGACGAACATGAACGAAAAGCAAGCCTGATACGGGAAGTGTTCAGAACCCCGGAGGAAACAGAGAACCTGAAGGCCGGGAAAATCGATCTGAATAACAGCACGGGAATTAAAATCACCGATTTCCTCACGTCCCGGGGCATATCCCTTGACGATGCTGCGGACAGCGGAAAAAAGATAGTGGATTTACGGAAAAACTTCGAGGATAAATCCGGGAATTTAACCGGCTTGATATCCGATTTCAATGAAATAGAAAAATTGGATTTGAAAAAAAGAGTACTCTCCAAATTAAAAGAAAATGCCTTTTTAGGAAGTTTAACATTTTTGAGTACGGAATTTGTCGGCCCCCAGGTGGGCCACCAGCTGCGAGGACAGGCCGCCCGGGCGACTTTTTTCGCCCTGATCGGAATGCTGATATACATTGGTTTCAGGTTCAGGCCCATCTACGGAATCGCGGCTGTCATTACCCTGTTCCATGATGTTGTAATCGTCTTTTCCTTTATCCTGTTTTTAAACATCGAAGTATCCCTACAGGTGGTGGCTGCTATTCTAACGATTGTCGGGTATTCCCTGAACGACACTATCGTCATATTCGATAGAGTCAGGGACAATGTAAAATTAATGCGAAAAGAAGGGGCCGAAATGATACTGGATCGCAGCATCAACCAAACGCTGAGTCGAACGATTGTCACGTCGACTACAACCCTGGCCACGGTTCTGGCGTTGTTTTTTTTGGGTGGGGAAGTGATTCATAATTTTTCCTTAACCCTGATAATTGGGATTATAGTCGGTACTTATTCGTCGATTTTCCAATCCTGCGCCTGGTTGAAAATATGGGAAAAAAAGTTTTTAAGCAGAAAAAAATACAAATAGTACTTGAATTCTTCAATGATTTGTTATATATTAGTTTGTACGCACAAAAAAAATTTTTTACCATGGGAGGTTAAAAATGTTTGAAGAGTCGTTGATCGTGTCAGGTGGCAAACGGGAAGCCACGAAAAGATGGGTAACCTTCCCTATGTCTGTGCTCGTTCACGGACTGGCTATTCTTGCAATAATTGTCGTTCCCCTGCTGAATGCAGATCACAATTTACCGCCTATTAAGGTTATTGATGTCTTTATGACGGCCCCACCGCCAAAATCAGCTCCCCCACCGGCGGCAGCCAAAAAGAGAAAATCAAGAAGGGGTAAAAAACGTGACGAACAGAAAAAGGCCGAAATAAAACGGACAGCAGCGGAATCAGCAGGAAGATTAATCGCCCCGATTGAGATTCCCGAAGAAATAGAAGAAGAAGATTTTGCCGATTTCGGTTTTGATGAAGGTGGAATCGAAGGTGGAGTCGAAGGTGGAGTCGAAGGTGGAGTCGTGGGCGGCATCCTCGGCAGCCCCGGAACCGCGGAATCGACAACAGCATTACGAATTGCCAGTATCCAGAAGCCGAAGTTGATAAAAAAAATAAAACCAAAGTACCCGGAAGTCGCATTAAGAGCCCGGATCAAGGGTAAAGTTATACTGGAAGCGTCAACGGATATATATGGAAGAGTGATACCCGCTACGATTAAGATAATAACCGGGCATCCCTTACTGAACCAATCTGCTATAATTGCTGTTAGACAGTGGGTTTATGAACCCTATATTTTGAATGGAGTGCCGAGAGCAGTAAGATTTACCGTTGTTGTAGATTTTACACTTAACAGGCAATAATAATTTATAAGTAAATAAAGGAGGCTCACATGCATCAGTTTACAATTATGTCAATGTGGAAGCAAATGGGAACACTCCCCAGGATAGTTATATTTATCTTGTTAATCATGTCGGTTTATGCTATTGCAGTAGGAATTGAAAGACTTTTCGTCTATTCGAAAGCCAAAAAACAATCAAATATTCTTTTAAGACTCATTAGCAAGCTTTGGCAGGAAGGCAAAATAGAAGAATCTATCAAATTATCTTCGGATAAAAAATTCAAGAACAGCCATCTGGCTAAAGTTCTGGTAGCAGGTCTGAGTGAATTACAGTTTCAGGAAGAAAGCAAAGCTCCATACGCTGAGATTGTGGAATCTGCTAAACGGGCAATTGAAAGAGCAACCATTAAGAGTGTTGCCGAGTTTAAAAGAGGTTTGAACGGATTAGCAACTATCGGCTCAACTTCTCCCTTTGTCGGATTATTCGGTACGGTGTTCGGAATTATTACTGCGTTTAACGATATGGCTATATCCGGATCCGGTGGTATCGGTACTGTGGCGGCCGGAATTTCCGAAGCCCTGATTACGACCGGTGCCGGTATCGGTGTGGCAGTTGTTGCTGTTTGGTTTTTTAATATGCTCTTGAACAAAGTTGAAGTGTTTACCGGTGAGATGGCAAATGCATCTTCCGAATTAATCGACCACTTTATCAAGAAGCACATTAGTAAAAGATAAGGAGCCTGATTAATGGGCGCGAAAGTTGGTGGTGCAAAAGAGTTAAATTCAGAGCCTAATGTAGTACCTCTGTGTGATATTTTACTGGTATTGTTGATCATCTTTATGGTAGTTGCTCCAATGGTAAAAAAAGGAGTTAATGTAACACTCCCAGAAGCCGTACATGCGGTGGATCAACCCGAGGCTGAAAATTTACTTACGGTTTACATCCAGCAGGATGGTTCCGTTTCCTTTAATGAAAAATTAGTCGAGGATATCAGTAAATTACCCTTCCTGATCGAAGAACAGATGGAAGATAAGAAAATCCAGGAGATGAAGATTGGCTTAAAAGCGGATAACAACCTGACTTACGGAAGAATACAGGAAGTTATGACAGAGATCAGAAATGCTGGAATTGATGTTATCGGTCTCCTGGTGGATAAAGGTACAGGTTCGGATTAATATTACCTGGATTTTGTTTTCATTGATTTATTACAATAGGGGGAAGTAATCCATAATTTACTTCCCCTTATCGTGATCCCAATGATATTATATTAAAATCCCTGGCTTATTTCCCTGAGAAGTTTTTTAACAACCCTGTTCCAGGTGGAAATATCCCTCAGGAATTGGCCCTCCAGGTAATCTGCAGTTTTAAGGTTATCTTTTTTCTCGTGGAAGGTGACTAACGTTGAGAAAGATTTTAAGAATGATTCTATCTCCTTTCTCAGTGAAATACCCTCTTCAGTCAAGATTTCGTCAAAATTGAATAAAAAGTTTATTCCCACGGAATTTAGAAAATCTATCATAGGTTTAATGGTCTCCAATATCTTCTTTATTATGTCGGATGCCGGTTCCCCTTGACCCGATCTATAGTAATGTGCTACCCGGGGGATTTCACATCTGATACTGTCTGTTAGGGTAAACACTTTAATAAATCCCTCTTTTGTAATCGAGAAGGTATCTTTTGTGAAAATCTCAACCTTTTTAATGTTTTCCGGAATTTTTTGATCCGGATTTTTTTTTATCAGGCTTAACGATTCTTTTTCATCAAGTAAAATTCTTACCATCCCATGATTATCTTCTATATGAACCTCGTGTAAATCACTTAAGAATCTTCTCCAGGTTATGGGGAATACCGGCTGAAAATCAGTCGTAGAACCGTTTAAAAAAACGTTCATTTAAGGTCTCGGAATTTTGGTTAACCTGTGATATCATGATAGAAAGTCTTTTATTTTCAGTGAGTAGTTATAGATTTCACTCTCATCAAAGAAAAGAGTTATCTCTCTCTTTGCGGTTTCGGTAGAATCCGAAGCATGCACCACGTTAAAAGAAGTACATAACACAAAGTCACCTCTTATCGTCCCGGGTTCGGCTTTGTCCGGGCTTGTAGCTCCGACGACTTTTCTAACGATCTGTACGGCATTCACTCCTTCCCATACCGAAGCAATCACGGGACCGGACGTGATAAATGAAATGAGTTCATCATAGAATCCCTTTCCCACATGTTCCGCGTAATGTTTTTCCGCTTTTTCCCGGGTTAATTTCATCATTTTCATTCCCAACAATTTCAATCCTTTTCTTTCAAATCGAGAAATAATCTCACCGGCGATCTCCCGTTGAATACCGTCGGGTTTAATCATTATAAAGGTTTTTTCTACTGTCATATTTTCCTCCGATTTCTAACGAATATTACGAATATTAAATTCTGCAATCTCTTTCAGGATTCGTGCGATGAACGATTGGAATCCCCTAAGGATATTTTTAAATTCCGGCGTAAAATCAGATCCAACCAGGTCGTCATAGAATTTTAAAAATTCATTCCAATCTTTATACAAGAGGTAGGTTAGATCGGTCTCCATAAACAGGTTTATATCAAAAAAGATATCCGCTGTAGATATTTCACCTTTCTGAGACAGATAATTTTTAATCTTTGTATAAAGGGTCTCTAATTTTTTCTTAACTTCCGAGGCCATCCGGTCTCTTGAAATGAAATCGCCAAAAATACGCTTCCCGTTAATTTCAGGATTAAAAACCTGTGTCACACTTTCGATCAAATGTTGAGTCGCGAAATCCGAAATAACGGCAACGTTTTTTAATAATTTCCTTTTATTTATCTTATCGTTACTAACTTCAAAATAATAGGGCAATTCACCCGAATAAATTTTCTTATACTCAAATTTAAGAGAAGTGAATGCGTTATCAAGCTTCAGGCAATCTTTTTCCTTGTTTAGGGTTTCTTCGATTGTTTTTCTCAGCACCTTTTCATAAAAAGAAACCATGCTGTCAAGATTTTTCTGCAACGCTAAAATCAGGGGGATCGTAATGTTGATATTCCTATTTTTGTTCAGGTTCGCATCGATGAAACTATTTATTTTTAATATCCTGAAGGCTAAAATAAAGAATATCCCCACTTCTTTTTTTAATTTTTTTTCTTTAATTGATAGGATGACATCGCATATGTCTTGCCGATGAATTTTGTCCATTTTCGGGATAAAAATTCCCTTCAACAGAGAAATAACGATAGAATTATCCATCAATTCTTTCCGGTATAATCTCTTCAAAGAAGAAAAAGTCCGGTTGGAAACCATATCGACCTTACCCAATTCCTGGGCAATATTTCTCAGGTTTTGCAGGAAGACCCTCAAGCTGTAGAACCATGATTCGGGCGAATAAACATCTTTCAAATAAGGGAAAGATTTCGGGGTATGATTTTCTAAGAATTTCTCGACAATAAACTCCTCAAAATTTAAGAAAAATTTATCTTTTTCAAAATCGAGGGTTTTTAATAGAGTTATAATTTTTCCCGCCGCCTGGGTAAAGGTAAAAACATATGTTTGATAGTTCCTGGATTCTGCCGTTTGATATTTAAAAAGTAAGTTTTCTAAGTAGGTGGAGGAAAAAAACTCGTCGAGTCCCTCAAGCCAGTATTTTAATTCGATCAATTCTGTCATTAATCTTTTCTGGTCGATTTTAGCTATCCATGCTTCGAAAATGCGGTGCCATTTTTGCTTGGGAGTTAAGTCCGGTTCTTCTTTTGTGAAAAATTCGGCTATATTTTCGATTTCTTTATTTTCCATGTCCCTATTTTAATAAAAAAAAATTGTTTTTTCAATCTTTTTTTTCTATTTCTTGAAAATAATGAGTATAATTAAGATGCTTGCATTCTGCTGCTAAGCATTATATAATGTGCGGGTCATAATCGGAAGCGCCCGTAGCTCAATGGATAGAGCGGTAGACTTCGAATCTGCGCGTTGGGGGTTCGACTCCCTCCGGGCGTATTTTTTTTAATTAAAAATTTGATAGATTCTTGACAAAAAGAACTAAATTCATTACTATTATATATGATAAATAAATAAACGCTTTTCAAGAATTTTTTCGGAAAACGGTCCCACCTGCCGGTGGGGGAAAAATGTTTAAAATGAATGAAAATCAATGAGTTTAAAAGGATCTTTAGAATCAGTAAACCTGGCTGATATTATGCAATTGATCTCAAATTCGAGACAGAGTGGTAGATTTGTCCTCACCAAAGACACGGGAACCACCGGGTATATCTTCATAAAAAATGGAGAAATCATCCATTCGAAAGTTGATAACTTTCGTGGAGAGGACGCGCTTTTCACTTTA
>JAGLQA010000331.1 GCA_023137075.1 Candidatus Aminicenantota bacterium | reverse complement strand
AGGAGAAAGATATCCCTGTCAACGCTTGAATGGATCGTTATCGCAAAGATAGACGGGAAACTAACGATCGATCAAATTTCAAAGGCTTCGGGAATAAACATATACGATACGGCACGGATCATTTTCGGGATGATAACATCCGGGCTGTTAAAACTGGTATAGTAGTGGGCTTAACCGGTGAACGGAAACGAATCGCAGGAAGAGGAAAAAAAAGTAAGACCGGCTCAAAGCGAGTTAATTTCCGAATGAAAAACGGCGTTCTTATCTTAGATTTCGGCTCACAATACACGAAGCTTATCGCGAGGAAGGTGAGGGAACAACATGTTTTTTCTAAGATTGAGCCCTATCATATCAGTCTTGAAAAGATAAAGTCTCTCTCCCCCGGGGCTGTAATTTTATCTGGAGGGCCCTCCAGTGTCTACGGCGATAATTCCCCGAAAGTTGAAAAGGAAATATTAAATACAGGTATTCCCCTGTTAGGGATTTGTTATGGCCTGCAGTTGATCGCTTACGTATCGGGTATGAAAGTTGAACCCGCGAAAGGAAGAGAATATGGCCCGGCCAGGTTGGAGATCATAAAAAAGAGCGAATTGTTAAAAGATATCAGGAACGATTCCAATGTCTGGATGAGCCATGGCGATAAAATAACGGAGTACCCCGATGACTTTGTCGTCACCGGTAGAACCGAAAACACAAAACTGGCCGTTATAGAGTCGAAAAAAAGGAAGATATTCGGAGTTCAATTCCACCCCGAGGTTTTTCACACCGAGGAAGGGCAAAAAATTATCGCAAATTTTTTATTCAACATTGCCGGTCTCACTCCTGACTGGAATATGGAGAACTTCATCAATTCGGCGATCGCACAGATCCGGGAAGAAGTCGGCAGGGAGAAAATAATTCTCGGTCTCAGCGGCGGTGTCGATTCGACGGTATTGGCCCTGCTGCTAAAAAAGTCTGTCGGGGATCAATCGGTTCCGGTTTTTATCGATAACGGTTTATTACGAAAAAATGAATACACCGATTTAATGCGCCGGTTTAAGCGAAATCTAGGTTTGAACGTCATCGGAATAAACGCGGCCGATGTTTTCCTGCAAAACCTGAAAAATGTTCGTTCTCCGGAAAAAAAGAGAAAGATTATCGGCAGAACTTTCATTGATATATTTTCCTCTGCGGAAAAAAAAATCGGCAAGGCCGGTTTCTTTGCCCAGGGCACACTCTATCCCGATGTCATCGAATCTGTTTCGGTAAAAGGTCCGTCTGCTACGATAAAAAGCCACCACAATGTGGGTGGACTGCCTGAAAAAATGAAATGGAAACTGGTTGAACCCTTTAAAGATTTATTTAAAGATGAGGTGAGGGAGATAGGCAGGGAAATCGGGCTCGATGAGAAATTTGTCATGCGTCATCCCTTTCCCGGGCCCGGTCTGGCTGTTAGAATTTTAGGCAGCGTTAACCGCAAGAAAATAGAAAAATTGCAGCAAGCGGATGCCATATTAATCGAGGAATTACACAACTTTAACATTTATGATAAGGTATGGCAGGCCTTTGTGGTTATTTTGCCTGTCAGGAGTGTCGGGGTAATGGGGGATATGCGTACCTACGAGAATGTTGCAGCCATCAGGATGGTTGAAAGTGTAGACGGGATGACTGCCGATTGGTATCCCGCCGGCGCCGCATTTTTAAAAAAGGTTGCCAACCGCATCGTGAATGAAGTAAAAGGGATCAACCGGATTGTCTATGACTTGACGTCAAAACCTCCCGGTACAATTGAATGGGAATAAATGAAAGGTTTTATCCATCTACATCTCCATTCGGAATTTAGTTTACTAGATTCTCCTCTTAAAATCGACCTCCTGATTAAAAAAGCAAAGGCCTTGAACATGCCGGCCGTGGCATTGACAGACCATGGGAATATTTTAGGCGCTGTAAGCTTTTATAAAAAAGCCCGGAAAAATAAAATAAAACCGATCATAGGAGCAGAACTCTATTTATCACCTGAATCCCGTTTTTATAAACCCGACAAAAAAAAAAAAGAAATCAATTATAACCACTTAGTCGTACTGGTGAAAAATGAGCGGGGTTACCGGAACCTATCGGAACTTATATCAATCTCTTTTACAGAAGGCTTTTATCGAAAACCGAGAATAGATAAAGAGGTGTTGGAAAGGCACAAAGAGGGGCTGATCGTGCTTTCGGCCTGCATCCAGGGTGAGATTCCCCATAAGCTGTTGTTAGGCAGGGAAGAGGAAGCATACCAGGCGGCGAAATGGTATAGGGAAATATTCAAGGATGATTTTTATATCGAAATACAAAACCACGGGTTACCTCAGCAGTTGGAAGTACTGCCGAAGCTGATCAAGCTGTCAAAAGATTTATCTATCCCCTTAGTAGCCAGTAACGATGTTCACTACTTAGACAGGGAAGATGCCGACGCGCGGGATATATTGATCTGTCTCCAGACCAATGAAGTCCTATCGAATCCCGACAGGCCGATGAAAAAAGAGACCGACCAGATGTACCTGAAATCCTTCGAAGAGATGCGGGATTTATTTGCCGATGTACCCGGGAGTATCGATACGTCCATGGATATCGCGGTAAAATGCAACTTTGATTTTAAACTGGGAACCTATTTTTTACCCGAATTCGCCGTACCCGGCCAGACGACCATCGATGATTATTTTGAGAAAATATGCCGGCAGGGCTTTGATAAGATAAGGGATTCATTGAAAAACAAAAGGAACAGCATCGATATATATGAAAAACGCCTTGCCTATGAAATCGAAAAAATCAGGGAGATGGGATTCCCCGGTTATTTCCTGATTACCTGGGACATTATAAAGTTTGC
>JAGLQA010000330.1 GCA_023137075.1 Candidatus Aminicenantota bacterium | reverse complement strand
CAGCAATTCTAATTTTAATTTCTAAGATGTTTATTCTTTCGGGAAAACATATTATACAAGACGCCCCCCAAAATGAGCACATTTTTGGGTAACAGAGTTAAAAGTGGAGGAACGCTCCTTTTGGTCGCATAAACAAAGATGACGCAGTGCGTCTATCCTAATTTGCTATCTTATTTTATAGCAAATTCCCTAATTTTCCATTTTAATTTGTGGAAAGCGGAAGAACGCTCCTTTTGGCCAAGCGCAACCGGTGGCTGCAAACAAACGGGGCAGGCAGCTTAACTACGGTTTAAGAGCTAATTTATTCGGCTCATGGACAAAATACAAGGTAAAATTCGAAAAATATGGACAAAAGGAAGGGTTGACCGGGTTCAGCGGATCATTCATCCCATGATAGAATCACCTTGCCGCATTTGCCTTCTTCCATGACATCAAAACCTTCCCGGAATTTTTCGATGGGGAAACGGTGGGTGATTACCGGGGTGATATCAAGACCGGAGAGCAACATCATCTCCATCTTATACCAGGTTTCAAACATCTCGCGGCCGTAAATGCCCTTCAAATGCAGGGCTTTAAATATGATTTTGTCCCATTCCACCGTGGTGGTGGAGGGCAAAATACCCAGAAGGGCAATCTTACCGCCATTGTACATGTTGTCGATCATTTCGTTAAAGGCTGTGGGGGCGCCGGACATCTCCAATCCCACATCAAAACCCACCATGCCCAACTCTTTCACCACATCGGCGATGCGGTCTTTTTGGGGGTTCACCACCCGGGTGGCGCCCATCTTCGCGGCAATATCGAGCCGGTATCGGCTGATATCGGTCACCACTACATGGCGGGCGCCGGCAAACCGGCAAATAGCCACCGCCATACTGCCGATCAAACCGGCCCCGGTTATCAGCACGTCTTCTCCTACTAAAGGAAAAGAGAGGGCCGTGTGGGTGGCATTGCCGAAGGGGTCTAATATGGCGGCCACATCATCGCTGATCTTATCGTTCAACATAATCACGTTGGAGGCCGGTACTTTCACATATTCGGCAAAGGCGCCGTCGAGATGAACACCAATACCCAGGGTATTTTCGCAGACATGCTTATTGCCCCTTCGGCAATTGCGGCAGTGACCGCAGGCGATGTGCCCTTCACCGGTGACCCGTTCGCCGATCTTAAAATCCCGCACCCCCGACCCCATGGCCGCAATCGTGCCCACATATTCATGGCCGATGGTCATAGGTGTTTTAATGGTTTTTTGCGACCACTCGTCCCATTTGTAAATATGGAGGTCGGTTCCGCAGATAGCGGTCTTTTTTATCTTTATGAGAACATCGTTGATCCCTATTTCCGGGACCGGCACTTCTTCGAGCCAGATACCTTTTTCCGGCTTCTTCTTAACCAGGGCTTTCATCTTAGCCATTTATCACCTCTATAACCGGTATTTAAATTCCGAATGTGCTACTACTTTTTATATCATAAAGATTCGGATTTTTCAATACGGGTTTGAAAAAGTGGGGGAAAACCGGTAAGGGGTAAAGGGCAAGATGCACCGTGCAGCCTCTCACCACTTTACCCCTTATGTATCCAGGTACTGGTAAAAGAATTCATGTCGTCTCAAAAGCGCAGGCCGAAAAACAAGCAGCCCGCCAAATATAAAAACATGCATATTTCATGCCAGCCCGGGGATTATGAAAAATAATCTTTACAAATCTTAAACGCTTGTAAAAACGCCTTTTTTCCAGGTTATAACACTCCAACCCGGCACCGGGGTGGAATAAGACAACCGGCAACTATGGTTGACAGTAAAACCGGTACGGCCCTCTATGTAGTACACAAAAAGAAAAACTCATGGGTAAAAATAATTGACCGTGTAAAAAAGTGTTGCCCCCCTTCCCGGAAAATTTTGAGAAAAAATTTTTTCAAAAAAAATAAACTTTTCTCTTGACAAGCGCGTAACTATATAATATACTGTGCATACTCACTATGCACACAGGAGGCTGTAACGATTATGTTTATTGTGGTTTCACATCAGAACCCGGAGCCAATGTACAAACAGGTAACGGACCAGATTAAGGATGCCATCGTGAGCGGCGCCCTAAAACCGAATGACAAACTACCTTCTATCAGGAGCATCTCGCTGGAGCTAAACATCAGTATCATCACAATAAAACGGGCCTACACCGACCTTGAAAAGGAAGGTTATATTTATACCCGTTCCGGTTTGGGCTCCTTTGTTGCCGACTTAAACCGGGAAAAAATGCGCAGCGAAAAACTCGAAGAGTTCCGCCGGGAATTAAAAAATATTGTATTAAAAGCGAAAAAATTCAACATCCCGGCAGAGGATATCTTGAAAATTATCCACGAGATACAGGAGGAAACCAATGGAAAATAAAAATGTATTGGAAGTAAAAAATTTACGAAAAGAGTACAAGGAATTCACCTTAGATAATGTCTCCTTCAGCGTGCCCGCCGGGTACATTATGGGGATTATCGGGCCCAATGGCGCCGGAAAAACCACCACCATCAAATTGCTCATGAACCTGATAAAACCGGAGGGCGGCGAGATCAATATATTCGGACTGGACCCCAGGAAAAACGAAAAAGAGGTTAAAAACCGCATCGGTTACGTGGGCGAGGAACAGTACTTTTATCAGAACAAGACGGTAGCCTGGACCGGGCGTTTTGTCTCACAATTTTTCAAGCAGTGGAATAACAATAAGTTTAACGCATTTCTTGAGGATTTTAAGCTGAGCAGAACAAAAAAGGTCAAGGAACTCTCCCGGGGCATGAAGGTGAAATTATCCTTTGCCATCGCGTTGTCTCACCAGCCGGAGTTGTTGATTTTGGACGAACCCACCTCGGGGCTTGATCCGGTTATCAGGCGGGAGATACTGGACCTTTTGTTGAAAACCAGCCGGGAGGAGAATAAATCGGTGATTATATCCTCCCACATTACCGACGACCTGGCCCGTATCGCCGATATTATCACCTTTATGATTAACGGAAAAATCCGGTTAACCGGCGAAAAAGACGATCTGCTGGCCAACTGGAAACGGATTCACTACAAAAAAGGGGCCTTAAGCAAAAACATCACTGCCTCCCTGAACAACGTGCAGGACCAGGTGTTCGGCAGTTCCGGGCTCACCGATCATTACCTTAAGATAAAAGATCAATTGGCCGACGGTATCGGGAAAGAGGAGATCAAGGTGGAAAACCTAAATTTAGACGACATCCTGATTTCCTTCGTAAAAGGATAGGAGAAACTACCATGTGGCCCTTAATAAAAAAAAACAGTATTCTCTTCATCAGCTATGTGCTGCCCTTTTCAGTGTTTTTAATACTCTATTGGTTTATTGAAAGCAAAGCGAATGACCCCCATTTTGTTATGGTTATCTATTTTTGGATGTGGATATTGACCATCGGTTTCATCTCCAGCGGCGAACAACAGGAAGCCAAAAATAAGGGGTACGAATTCTTACAAACCCTGCCGGTTACGGATGCTGAGATTGTGGCGTCGAAATTCCTATTGACCCTGGTCATGGTTGTTTTTATCGTGTGTTTTGACTTAGTGCTGCTCTCTTTTTTCAAAGGCACCCCCCTCCAGTTGAAAACCATCCTGTTTTTCGTGCCGGTAAACGGCATGGCCAGCCTGCTGTTGGCAGGACTGTTGTTTATCGGTGTCTTCAAATTCGGTTTTTCCCGGATGCACAAAGTGTTCTGGGCAGTTACTTTCGGGGCTGTCGCGGTTATGATCCTTACCGTTGAACTGCTCCTGCCGAAGATTCGACCCGGTCTGCCGGCAATCATCGATTTTCTTACACATATTAGTTGGATTTTCCGGCTGCTCGCGGTGGGGGTAGTTCTTTATTGTTACTATCTTATGATGAAGTTAGCCATAAAAGTCAAAATTGCGGCAAAGGAATAAAAGAAGGAGGCCCCCTATGTTCCATATCATGAAAAAAGAAGCCAAAGCATTCCTATTCTACCTATTTATCGTTTTGCCGCTGGCCCTCTATTGGATCATCAGCCGGGACAGTCTCGACGTCATTATGGTCTTTATCCAGGGAATAATTTTAATCATGTTGGTCGTCATCCCGGTGCTCATAAATGAGCAATACGAAGAAAAGCACAAAGGCTACCAGATTATGAGCATCCTGCCCATTAAAAAAGTCGAGATCATCGCGGCAAAATTTATAACCGTATTAACCGCTGCTGTTGTCCTGGTGGCCGGCAACTGCCTCTTTTTCTCTTTTTTCGCCGGTTCAAGCGATGGAATGACTACCAGCCGTTCCTTCATCCTTCTGGCAGGGATAAGCGGTATCCTGTTAGCCGGCCTGGTATATATCGGCATTTTTATATTCGGATATACTAAATTTTTAATGATCGCATCTTCAACCATAGTGGGCTTAGGCCTGGTACCGCCCCTGGTGGTGAAGTATTTACGCCCGGACATGGATGCCCTGGTTGTCCGGGTCAGTGATTTTATGAAAAATCTAAACTGGGGAATCGCGATCGTTCTTTCCCTAATTCTCTACTTTTTGTTAATGTTTGCGGCCTGCAAATTAAAAAGAAAGGATAT
>JAGLQA010000033.1 GCA_023137075.1 Candidatus Aminicenantota bacterium | reverse complement strand
CTCCGGCTGCCGGTCATCCGCGATAAATTCAATCCGTTTTTCTCGCAGCCTGTCTAATAGCGCTTGCAGCGTCTCCACGGGTTTGCTTTCGGTCGGATCAATCAGTACGATGACGCCGTTTGCAGACTTAACCAATTCATGATGGTATACCTCCATAAAATCGGGAGTTATGGGTGGGGTATCGATGAGTTGTACCTGGATGTTTTCGAAAGGCATCATGGCAGGATAGGGGGTATGGGTAGTAAAGGGATAATCGCTGACCTGGGGATCGGCATTGGTCAAAGCCTTTACCAGTGAAGATTTCCCGGCATTAGGAGAGCCAATAATCACCACCTGTCCCGCCCCGCTTTTTTTAATGGTATGAGACGGCCCGTGTTTGGCTGTAGCCGATTTTTTCTGGGAAGCCGATCTACATTTGGCCATCTTTGTTTTGAGCATGGCCTGGAGTTTTTCTGTTCCTTTGTGTTTGGGAATCATGGAGAGCAGTTCTTCATAGATGGATATTTTTTCTTCGTTCGTTTCGGCTGTCTTTAATTGTCGTTCGACTTCCATGTATTGGGGCGGTAAATTTGCCGGCATTATCAACCTCTCAGATCTTAATTATACCTAATTTTGAGATGATTTTCAACAGCCCGCGCCGCGGGGTTGGAAAAATTTGATTGAAATAACGTTGGATTTCGGTTAAAATTTATTTGTGACTGGTAAAAAGAATCTTTTTTCGGCGGCAGGGGCGTTTTTGCTGCTGCTCATACTGCCTCTACTTGGGGTGTGGCTGGCGGGCCGCGATGTGTCTTTGTATTTGGAATTCCCCCCCGTGACTCGCTATGTGTCCCACGCACACTTTTCCCGGATCTTTTTTATTGCCCTAACTGTCGTTATAGTAGCTATTGTCCTGCCTTTTCAAATCCGTGTGTTTCGCAGGCGCAAGCTCGCGCCTGCCGCGCCCGTACCTGTTCGTAAATTTCCCTGGTGGGGCATTCTGAGTCTCTTTTTCGGGTTGGTTTTCTGGATACTGGCCTGGACCCGTTTCCCCTGGTTTAAATCCTTCCAGTTGTATACCTTCACTCCCCTGTGGCTTTCCTTTATTTTGTTTGTTAATGCCCTGACCTTTCGTAGAACCGGGCGATGTTTGTTGAAAAACCGGCCCCGCTTTTTTTGTCTCCTTTTCCCCCTGAGCGCCCTGTTCTGGTGGTTCTTCGAGTACCTGAACCGCTTCGTGCAAAACTGGTATTACGTGGGTGAGGAGGTCTTTACGAAGCTTGAATATTTTCTGCTGGCCTCGCTCTCTTTTTCTACCGTGCTCCCGGCCGTGCTCAGCATTTATGCGTTGGTAAAATCCATGCCCCGTGTCGGAGCCGGCCTTAATGATTTTATCCCCGTCAGAATTCGTAAACCTCGAGCCTTTGCCGGGACTGCCCTGGTAGTATCGGGCGCCGGATTGGCTCTCATCGGTCTCTTGCCCGACTTCCTGTTTCCCCTGTTGTGGCTGTCACCCTTAATCATTATCGTTTCGATCCAGGCTATCAGGGGGAAGCATACGATTTTTTCACCGTTGGAAAAAGGGGATTGGTCGCGTATTTATACGCTGGCATTGGCCGCCTTAGTGTGCGGTTTTTTCTGGGAAATGTGGAATTTTTTCAGTTTGGCCAAATGGGTATATGAAGTGCCCTTTGTATCCCGCTTTAAACTTTTTGAGATGCCCATATTGGGTTATTTCGGCTACCTGCCTTTCGGTTTGGAATGCGCCGTCATCGGCGACATGTTAGCGAAG
>JAGLQA010000329.1 GCA_023137075.1 Candidatus Aminicenantota bacterium | reverse complement strand
TCTTGGAAAATCAGATCTTCTTTTATTCCCAGATTTTAATGCATTATTATTTTAGAGCTTTACCACAGTGAGGGCATTTTTTGTGCTTTTTATTTTCTTTTTTCTCTATGACTTCCATAAAACCTGAACCTAATATTCCCGTAGGCAAAGCAATAAGCCCAATTCCTAATAAAGCAATTATTCCGCTTAAAAATTTTCCCCAACCAGTAATTGGATATATATCACCATATCCAATTGTTGTTAATGTAGCCACAGCCCACCAAAAAGAAGCAAATATATTCGGAAAAGATTCAGGTTGTGAGTCATGTTCGATGTAATACATTAATGAAGAAGCTACTAATAAAAGAATTAAGGATACAAATAGAGTTAAAATTAAAGGTTCTTTTTTTCTTTTTAAAACAGTTCCAACTACTCTTAATGCTTTGGAATAACGAGCTATTTTGAATAGCCTGAATAGTCGAGTCAATCTTAATAGCCTTAAAAATCGTAAGTCAAACATAATAAACATAGGTAAATAGAATGGTAGAATAGCAAATAAATCAACTATCCCAAAAAATGAAAATATAAACCTTGTCTTTGCTTTTAAGATAGAGCAATTTTTAAATTCATGATCTGCAACCCAAATGCGAATAGTATATTCTATTGTAAAAATTATAACAGAAAAAATTTCAAACAATTTAAAGAAGGTTTTATGATTCTGCCTTATGCTCTCAACAGACTCAACCATAACAGCAGTTATATTTAAAATAATAAGGATGTAAATGAAATATGGGAAAAAATTTTGATACCACTTCTGGTTCTCTTTTTTGATTATTAGATTATACGCTTTTTCCTTTAACATTTTATAAGTTTGCATGTGAGACTTGCCTCCTCTCTAATTAGTTAAAGAATATTATAATAAAAAAAGCGATTATTATCAAATAATTACAGCTTTAAAAAGCTAAGCTTAGAACCGCACAAGATGTGGTGTCAATAATGATTTACTACATTTTATCATAGATCAGCTAAACAGAGAATCCGGTTTTTTGTTTTCTTCAATTAATCCTCCTATTCGTTACCGGGAAAAAGCTTGAAAGCAGAAAAAGCAACCTTGCAAAACTATCGCCCGATCGTTTTTACCGTCTCGATGGCCGCCTTTATATCATCGCTCATGGATGTGTAATTCCAGGCGCCGTACCTGCCGGTTGAATGGATACCATACCTTTTTAAGTCCGTGAGAGTTGGGGGGACTACTTTGTGCCATTCCCTGTCAAAAAGTATATAAGAGACCGGAATTAAACGGGCATCAAAATAGAGGATATCATCCTTGCTTTCAATAAATTTTAGTTTTTTAAGGGTAAAAAGGATTTCATCAAACAGGATGTCCCGGTTGGCGGCTTCGCCCACCATTGTCTTTATTGTCTTTTCAAGGTAGGTTACCGTGATGCCCCGGTATGGATAATACCCGGCCCGGTAAAAGGGAAATTGAGTTTCCGGCAAATATACCCAGTGCAGCCGCTTCCGCCTTTTCTTTAATACGATATTGCATACTAAGGTGGATATGTGCCGCAGCTTTTCGTGTGAGGGGAACCGGGCGTTCTGATTGATGGCTTTTAATAGATGTTTCAGGGGCATGGTGTTGATGAGCGTTTCATACTCATAAGTGTTATTTCCTGTCTTTACCTTCTTTTTATCGATATCGATCTCGACGACTTCTTCATTCAACTTTATATGGCGGCCTTTTTGAATGCCGGCCGCATAGGTTTCGATGAAATCCTCGAGAGAATTTTCAGGGTAATAAAACACGGGATTGTACCCGGTTTGGGAAAACCCTTTACCCCGGTAACCGGCGACGGCGCTTTTTTCGTCGGGAACCGGGATGCTGCCTTTGTCCATATCAGCGGCAAGATCTGCCAGGCCGGTTCCATAGTATTTATTCAAAAAAGGCTTAAAAAAGAGTGAAAAAAGGGTTGGACCGAAATTATGTTCCAGGTATTCCTGCAGGTTATGGGTGCCGCGTTTCTTCCTGGCCAGGATTTCTCCGAGGGCTGCTTTTTTTAATGGGGCCGGCAGGTAAGAGAGATGATACTGCAAGGGGTAAGGGATATAGCGGTCTAACATATAAACAGCGCTCTTTCTGCGGAATTCCCTGAACCTGCCGAATCTCTCCACGTATTTTTTGATCTCTCCTTTATCTTTGAAGTGAAAATAATGGCCGCCGAAATCGAACCGGTAATCCCCTCCATCCGGGGGGGTGTACTGGGTAGAGAGGCCGCCGATCACATTTTCTTTCTCCAATACCAGGTACTCGCCCGGCAGGTGGTGGGCCGCACTCAACCCGGATATACCGGCGCCGATGATTATAACCATAACTTAAACCTTTTATTCCATTTTTACTCTTGCGAGTAGTATGCCGAAAAGTGAGAATAGTAAAAAAATTATCAGGGTGGTAACAATGGTGACGACCCGGGATGAATAAAAATTAACGATAACTACGGCCGACAATACCATCTGGATAATGATGATAAGGGATACGGTTTTGGCGGCGCTGAGATGGTATTTTTTCTTCAACCTGAGGGCAAAATGGTCGGGGCTGCCGAAAAAGGGCGATTTTTTATGCAAGATTCGTAGGATCATGACATAGACCATGTCGAATACCGGCACGGTCAGCACCAACAGGCCGGAGATAAAACCGAAATCATTAAATGTGCTGTAATCGCCCCAGATGGTTAAGGCGCCGAGCACTAAGCCGACGAACATACTGCCGGCGTCGCCGAGATAAATTTTGGCCGGTTCCCAGTTGAACTTAAGGAATCCCAATAAAGAAGCTGCTAAGCTTAAGGAGAGGATCGAGATAATGAATTTAACGTTGTACAGGGAGATAATAAAAATGGTCAGCGAGGCAAACATGGCCACCGAGGGAGCTAATCCATCCATGATGTCTATGATGTTAAAGGCATTAATAATGGCTAAAATCCACAGGAAGGAGAGAATGATGTTTAACCAGTTCGGTAAAAAATACAAACTAATCCGGATACCGCTTTTTATCAGGATATAGGTGGCAACGACCTGGAATAAAAATTTAATGGTGGGAGTTAAGGCCTTTAGATCATCGAATAGTCCTACCATCAAAATCGTGGAACCGGCAAACAAAATCCCTAACAGTTCCCGGCTGAAGGGAAACATAATCCCCACAGGGGAGATAAAGGCAAAATAAATGATAACGCCTCCCATGTAGGGAACCGGCTCCTTTTGTTTTTTTAAGTGCCCGTCGGGGCGGTCCAGAATTCCATAGCGGAAGGCTACTTTCCGGGCCACCGGCGTGCCGTACAGCGTTAACAAAAGGGCGAGTATAAAGGATAATGTGAGTAAAATTTCATTCATTTTGCTCAATTACTTCATGGCGATACTATTTTTTCGATATGACAATCCTTTCGATTTAGTCTCTATAATTTTTCTTTTTTTTAATGCCTTTTTTATGTACTTTCCGGATTTCATCAATCTTATTATAATTTTTGGAGAACTTATTGTCAACAGGGTGACCCAGACAAAATCTTTTAAAAAAATAAAGGGCAGGGAGCAGCCGTTTTTTTTAAGTCTGAAATTCTTGATTAAGGTTAAATACCGGTTTTTTACTAAGTGATATTTTACGTCGGCGCTTCTCCCCAGGGCAAGAGAAAAACGTGAAAGAAAATTTTTTTTCAAAGTTGCGCTCCGGTAGTGATAAACCACGGCTTCCGGGTAAAATAGCCGTTTCAATCCCAAAAGGTGGGCCCGCCAGCCTATATCAAAATCTTCCCAGAAGATAAAAAAATCTTCGTCGTAATACTCCTCCTCTATCTTCAATGTTTTTAGGGCTTCCCTCCTGAAGACGGTGGCGGCGCCGCAGACCGAAAATACCGGTCCCTCCTTCAGGGGCGCTTCCGCCGCGGGTCTGTTAAAACCGATTTCCACCGGGTAGAGAGCCCGGGAGTAGGTTTGGCCGGCAGAGTCCACTGTTTGCCCGTCGAATCGTAGTATCAGGGGAGAAAGGATCGCCAGATCCTTTTCATCCGTGAACTTTTGAATGACTTTTTCGTTAAATGTCTTTTCGAGAAAGATGTCCGAATTGGCGATTAGGACTAAGTCGGAGGTGGTGTTTTTTATGCCGGTGTTGGCGCCGCAACAGTAACCGCTGTTGTGGTTTAAGGCTATTTTTTGCACCTCCGGGTACCGGTCGATGATTTTGACGGAATCGTCGCCGGAGTTATTGTCTACAACAATAATCCGCTTGAATTTTACGGTTTGCCGGATGAGGGAGTCTAAATTTTTCTTCAGGAATCTTTCGGAGTTATAACTGATGACAACGATCGAAATATCCAAGGTTCACCATTCCAATCCCGGGCGCGGCCCGGGGCGCTATATTAGGTCTAATGCTTTACCGCCTTCATAAAAACCTTTTAACACAAATTCCAGGTCTTCATCGGTGTGGGTGGCTGTATAGGATGTCCGGATACAGGTATCCTCCGGCGGCACGGCGGGCGCAATAACCGGCGTGGCAAATATGCCGAAATCCCTCAAAAATCGCCACAGCATAAATGTCTTTTCAATGTCCCCGATAAATACCGGGATGATGGGCGTCTCCGTATTGCCGGTACTGTAACCCATGGCAGTCAGCTCTTTATTCATCGTTCCGGATATTTCCCACAAACGTTCTCTTCTCCGGGGTTCGCTCTTTATTATTTCCAGCGCCCTCCTGGCAGCCCCTAAGGCGGCAGGGGTTATGGATGCGGAAAAGATGAAAGACCGGGCATGATGTTTTAAATAGTCGATTATTTTTCGTTTCCCGGTCACAAAACCGCCGAGTGAAGCAAAAGATTTTGAAAAGGTGGTCATAATGAGATCGACTTCATCTTCCAGGTCGAAATGTTCGGCCGTGCCCCTGCCGTTTTTTCCCATGACTCCGACGCCGTGGGCATCGTCAACCATAACCCTGGATTTGTATTTCCGGGCCAGTTTTACGATTTCCGGCAGGTTGGCCAGGTCTCCTTCCATGCTGAAAACACCGTCAACGATGATGAGTTTTCCTTTTTTTTTGGGCAGGCCGTCGAGCTTATCTTTCAGGTCCTTCATATCGTTGTGCTTGAATTTGACGACTTCGGCAAAGGATAACCTGACGGAATCTATAATAGATGCGTGCACCATGCGATCGATAATAATAATATCATTCCTTCCGGCAAGGGCGGAAATAGTGCCGAGGTTTGTTTGAAATCCTGTTGAATAAATTAATGCTTCTTCTTTGCCCATGAATTGGGCTATCTCTTTCTCGAACTCCACATGGAGTGAGTAGGTCCCATTCAAAAACCTGGAACCACAGGTCGACGAACCGTATTTTTGTGTCGCGTCGCTGACTGCGTCTTTAATACGCTGATCGTCAAATAAGCCTAAATAATTATTGGACCCTACCATTAGAATTTTTTTTCCTTCTACCCATACATTATTCCCTTCGACTTTCTCAATCTCGGTAAAATAGGGATAGAGTCCCATTGCTTTTGCTTCATCTGCCCTGGTGAAATCATGACATTTTTTAAAAAGATCCATTGTTAACTCCTGGTTGCTTTATTATATCCATTTTTATATTCGTTTACGTGATTCTTTATTTTTTGCACTATAGGATTGGATGTGTGGCCCCGGGAAAAACATTACTTTTTTTTTATTTTTTGGTTTCTGATAGAAAAAAAGCCGACATTAAAGGATTGGTGAGTTTTCATGGACCAATTATCTTTAAAGACCGCGGTAAAGATGACTCCGCCGCTTATATTAATTTGCCCGATAAGAGCGGATTCTCTTACTTTGAAGGTTATTTCATTCTTTTTCTCTAAGTTAAGATACACCATATTGTTCTCCGCTGTTGTTTCGACATTAAGTTCGGATGCGGTAAAAAACAATTTTGAAAAAATCAAATTATCATTGGGATTCAGCCTGATCATGAATTTGGGATGCGAGGAAATTCGGATGTCGTTTATGGGCGTAATTTTGAGCGTTAGAACACCTTCTTCACCCTGTTTGATTCTCCTGGGAATTACCTCGGCGGTAATGTTTAAATAATCCTCTGCGGCGAAGCTGTTAAAACCTAATAATAAAATAGTTAATACCCGGATTAAGAATGTATTTTTTTGCATTAGCTTTTTTTATACACCATTTCAGGCTGTATGTCAATGTTTTTTTGATTTTCCAGGATTCCTTACCGCTGCCGCCTACCGACCGCATTCACCCCGGTAGGTTTATTTTTTTTACGTTTTTTTGCCTTTCGAGTAGATGAAGACCTGGTTTTTCCCCCCGTTTTTACCCTTGTAAAGCGCCTGGTCGGAATTTTCGACTAATTGCTCCACCTCTTCCGCATCTTTCGGGAAAGATGCCAGGCCCACCGTTACACTCAGGCTTTCGGCCGGACTTCCCTCAATTAAATTAAATTGATACTCCCGGATTGTGGTGACAATCCGTTCTCCCACTTTGATCGCTTCTTCTTCCATGGTTTCGGGTAGAATTACGGCGAACTCTTCACCGCCATAACGGGCCACTAAGTCATGGCTGCGAATCGATTTTTTCAATAAATCGGCGATTTGTTTAAGAACCTGGTCGCCGACCAGGTGGCCATAGGAGTCGTTTATCTTTTTAAAATCATCGATATCGATCATGAGCAGAGTGAGAGAACGGTTATAACGTGTATGCCGATCCACTTCATGCTTCAACATCTCTTTGAAGAAACGATAATTATAAAGGCTGGTCATGCCGTCGAGGTTGGATAGTTGTTTGTAATATTCGGACTTTACCGCCATCTCCCGTAATTGTTTGGTTTCCATCACTCTTTCGATGATGAAGAGAATATGGGCGAATTTAAAAGGTTTGGTGATAAAATCGGAAGCCCCGGCTTTCATCGCTTCCACAGCCGATTCGATGGATGCATAAGCAGTCATCACAATAACCGGTATGTCCTGCCTTCTCTCTTTTACTTTGTGGGTAAAGGTAATGCCATCCATTTTAGGCAATCTCATATCCGAAATCACTAAGTCTACCTCTTCTTTTTCGATAACTTCGAGCCCCTGGATACCGTTTCCTGCCTCTAAAATGTGATGATTGTGTGCTGCGAGGAAATCTTTCAAGGTGGAGCG
>JAGLQA010000328.1 GCA_023137075.1 Candidatus Aminicenantota bacterium | reverse complement strand
TATCAACATTCACCGGATTATAACCGGGAGTGGAGCGGCTAAATAGCCCCCCGCGCCGCCTGGTTTTGTTCCATAAATTCTTCATCCCTTACGGACTCGGTACCGGCAGGTTCAAGACTCACTTCAATTTCATCTTCATAGAGTGAGCACACAATATGTTTAGCGTATTCCCACTCTTTCTTAAGAGAAATTTTCGCGATTTTCTCAAGAAGATTGCTTTTCAGGGCCCTCGAAATATGCCGCGCGCCATATTCTTTCGAATAACCGGCCTTTATCAAGTAATCGATTACCTCTTCCTTGAAGACCAGCTCTTTGTCTATTTTCTTAAGATACTCAATCGTTCCTTCCAACTGGATTTCGATTATTTTTTTTATATTGTCTTCATCTAAATGCTTAAATACCAGGATCTCGTCGACCCGGTTTAAGAACTCCGGTGAAAAGTATTTTTTCAAGGCCTTGATGAGAGACTGGCGCGACACATTGCTTCCTTCCACATCGCCCTGGTAACCCATCTGCGCTTTGGAAAACAAAGCAGTCCCGATATTTGACGTCATTATAATCGTCGTATGAGAGAAATCCACCACGTTTCCCCTGGCATCCGTCAACCTCCCGGCATCGAAAACCTGCAAGAAAATATTCAGCAATTGGGAATCCGCCTTCTCGATCTCATCTAAGAGAATGACGGAAAAGGGATTCTGGCGTACCTTGTCTGTCAATTGATTAGTATCCATATAGCCGACATATCCGGGTGCGGCCCCGACAAACCGTGAATAAGTGAATTTTTCCATATATTCGGACATGTCGATCCGGATCAAATAGTCCTCCATTCCGTAAAGGGCTTTTGTCAAGGCAATGGCCGTCTCAGTTTTTCCGACACCTGTAGGTCCGATAAACAGAAAAACTCCATCTGGCCGGTTCGGTTTGATATCAAAGTTCATTTTTGACGTAATAATACTGCCGGTAATTTTTTCCAATGAGTCGTCCTGTCCGACGATTTCCTTTCGTAAATTCTCCTGCAGATGGATCAGCCTGTTTTTTAAGGACAGCGGGATGTCGGATTCGGGTAAATTTAAGATATCGGAAAGAACTTCCATTATATCGGCCTGGTTGATTTTAAACTCATTCGTTTCGCCCACGTGAACTTTATACTTCACCTTTGAAACGGCTCTTTCTAAGACCATAATGGCGGAATCGGGAAGTTTTTTGTCCCGGATATTCCGTTTTGCTACTTCCGCGATATCGGAGATGGTCTCATCGGAAACGATCATCTCTTCTTTAAGGAAGATATTTTTCGCCAGGGTTTTTAATATCTTAACGGTACCTTCTACGGATAATTCGTTCACAATAATTTTTTGGAAAAATCCGGGCAGCGTATTATCTCTCTCGATGGTATTTTTAAACTCCTCATAATTGGTAGTGGCAATGACCTGGATCGAATTCTCCCTTAAGAATTGCTTCAGAATATTTACCAGGTCAAGCGACGTCCCCCGGGCCACACCGGAAGCAATCATCAGGTGGATGTCTTCCAAAACCAGGATCGCGTTTTGCGATTTAAACTCGGTTAACAGTTTCAATACCTTTTCTTCAAACTGTCCCCGGTATTTTGAGCCGGTCAAAAGAGAAACAAAGTTGATCTCCTTTACCCGTTTGTTTTTTAACGGATCAGGTACATCACCGTCCAGCATTCTCCGGGATAGAAGCCTTATCAAGGCGGTTTTTCCTACCCCGCTTTCACCGACCAGTATTATATTTCGCCTGGATTTCGAAATCAAAATCTCCATCATCTCCCGCAGCTCTTTTTCTCTTAAAATGATCTCTTCTTCATCCTGAAAAATCCCACCGGTTATATCGAAAAAGTACTCGTCCGGGTGTTTTACAACTTTTTCCTTATTTTTGCTAATCGTTTCTTTGACTCTTTTTATTTTTTCAGAGACTCGCTTATTTTGCGCTATTTTTAATACTTTCTCATAAAAACTCAGGGCCATATCGAAGTTTTCTTCTTTTAAATAGATATCCCCCATAACCTCATAGCCTTCGGCATAATACGGATAGTGGTGGATAAAATTCTGCATGACTTTTTTTACTTCAAATATCCGGTTCAGGTTCACTAAATTCTTTATTTGCAATAAATATAGGAGGGGGAGGTTTATTTCTTCAAAAGGCAGCTCCCGCAAAAGATTAAAGCTTTCCGCATAATGTTTTTTATTATGGTAGGCATAGGCGGTCTCGATTATTTCACTCTTTTCCACCAGCAAATTTTCTACATCTTGAATCCTCCCCTTGATGAGGTTCGCCCGTTTAAAATCAAAATTTGAAACTAAGAATTCAAAGACTTTTATATCAAAGCTTTTATCCCTGATTTTCACCTCTTTTTCAAGTTCAATGTCTTTATATACCAACTCTCTATCCGTCACTTCGGATAAAAATAAAACCTGGTTCCCTTTATTAATCACAAAGGGAAAAAGGGTGAAGCTGACGATGGAATTCGAGTAAATCAAACTGTTTTTAAAGGGATCGTTTGCATTGAAGATATTTTTCAGGTTAACTTTACTTTTGCCGGAATAGAGCAAGCCGTTCATTTTTTGATCAAATATTTTAAAAAAATTCTCGATCCAGAACCGGTAATCAACAAATAAATTCTTTCTGTCGCTATTCTCTAAATAGAGATCATTATTTTTTAGATAATCGATCAAGTTCTCAATTATAAAAACAAAGGTATGACGTTCTGTCCGGGTAAAGCTTAAAATTTTTGTTTCGAATTTATATAAATACAGATTCACATTCGACATAACATCGATCAGGTTTTCCGGGAAGAAACTTTCCCCATCGGGCAGGATAAAATTTCTTTTCTTGTACATGCACTCGCTTTTAATCAACGCGTCTAAAATATAGGTCAGGTAGCGAATTAGTAATTCCGAATTTTTTTTGTTGAGTTCCTTCTTCTCAAAACTATCCCGGGGAACGAAGTAGGATAGTATATTATTTATTTTTTTTAAATTACTAAACAGAATATTCATTTGTAACAAAACCGCTCCTTTTTTATTACATACCGCAAAACGCGATATACATATAGTTAAGTATATATTCTAAATGAAAATTTGTCAATTTAAAATTGATTTTTTTGACCAGTTTTGATATACTTCTATCGCAGATGAAAGAAATACTGAAAATTCTCGATAATCCGGCTATTAAAGTAGCAATATTTATCGTCATCGGGATCATAATTTTAAAAATCATCCTGGAATTGTTGAAAATTGCCAAAGTCATAAACTTAGAAAACAAGTCTCTCTTTGATGCGCTCCAATCAATCGCATTTAAAAAATCCTACCTCTTGCGAAATGCCAAAAAAGCGATGAAAGTGGGGAACTATTTTGACGCCGGAAAAATCTATGAAGAAATCGGTGACTATAAAAAAGCGCTGAATGCCTATGAATCCGGGGAACAATATTTTGAAATGGGCCTTCTTTATGAAAAATTGAACAAAGAGACCCAGGCCATAGAGGTGTATAAGAAAAGCGGAAATGTTGACGGCATAATAAAACTATATATGAAGCGGAAAAACATAGAAGCGGCAGGGGCTCTCCTGGAAAATCACAATAGATTCCAGGAGGCGGCCGAACTCTATTACAACCATGAACGGTATGAAAAAGCAGCCCAGATTTATGAGAAAAAGGGATTTTATAAAAAGGCCGCCTACATCTACGAAAAAGCGGAAAACCTGCGAAAAGCCGCTTTAAATTTTGAAAAATGGTTTTTATCCAGTATCGACACATCGATGAGTTATCAAGATTCAAGCCAGCTCGACCAGGACCTGTTTAAAGCCGTAGAGTTATACATAAAAATTGATGAACTGGATAGAGCCTATAATCTACTTCTTAAAAATAAAAAATATGATAAAGCGGCACGGTTGGCCTACAAGATGGGAAAACTCGAGGATTCGGCAAAACTTTTTGAAAAAGCTCAGCTTCCGCTAAAAGCGGCAGATATATATGAGAAGATGCAGAAAGTGGAGGTTGCTTGTCTACTGCGAGGAGAAGATTCCTTTGCCAGGGGAAATACCGCCGAAGCAGCCCAATTGTTCTTAAAAGGCAAAGACTATACTCGAGCTGCAGAACTTTTCGAATGGGAAAAACAGTTTGAAAAAGCGGCACACTGCTATTTTATGAACCAGAACTACATCCCCGCGGCCGAAAATTATTTAAAAGCCGGCAAAGAGGAAGAAGCAGCCAAAATGTTTGAATTGGGAAAAGATTGGAAAACCGCTGCGGATATTTCCATAAAATATAAAAAATTTCCCAAAGCCGGGGAACTATATGAAAGGGCCCGGGACTTCTATAATGCGGGTGTCTGTTTTACCAAGATTGAAGACACAAAAAGAGCTCTTGCCAATTTTCAACAGGTTAGAAATGACTCCCCAAATTTCGTCAATGCAATCACCCACATGGGAACCATATTCCTGAAGAACAGGAAACCCCAATTGGTCATCGATAAAATAGGAAGGCTGCTCAAAGATAAACCGATCAGCAAAGCCACCTTAGATTGGTATTATGTATTGGGTCAGGCTCATGAAAATGCGGGAAGCTTCAAAAAATCCTATGAGATTTTCCAGGAGATTTTAACCGAAGATTATTCCTACAAAGATATCCACGAGAAGATTAAAGAAGTCGAAGCCTTAATGGAAAAATATAAAGAGATGGAATTGGTTAAAGAGGATTCATCCCAGAGATATAAAATAATCAAAAAAGTCGGTGAAGGCGGTATGGGAGTTGTTTATAAGGCTGAAGACACGGTCCTGCAGCGTGTGGTCGCCCTAAAAGTGCTCAACAAGAGTTTTATAAAAGACAAAAGAAGCCTGGAAAGATTTATGTCGGAAGCCCGTTCTACGGCATCTTTATCTCATTCAAATATTGTCACGGTTTACGACGTGGGAAATTTAGACGATGACCATTTTATCTCGATGGAGTATATCGAAGGTGAAAATTTCATGACCATAATCAGGCGGAATAAGAGATTTACCGTCCCCCAGATACTATTCATATCCATCAAGATTCTAAAAGCTCTCGATTACTCTCACAAAAAAGGGATCATCCACCGGGATATAAAACCTCATAATATCATGATCACCCGCCAGAAAGAGATAAAGATAATGGACTTCGGTCTCGCTATAATAAGGGGTGATGTAAAAGAAGGCGAAACCGGCGTTATTACAGGAACGCCTTACTATATGTCCCCGGAACAAATCCAGGGGGTCAAGATCGACCACAGGAC
Source organism: Candidatus Aminicenantota bacterium (assembly GCA_023137075.1). GTDB lineage: Bacteria > Acidobacteriota > Aminicenantia > UBA2199 > UBA2199 > JAGLQA01. Next base: position 3,819 of record JAGLQA010000328.1, on the reverse strand, counting down.
CGATATCTATTCGGCAGGAGCTACTCTTTTCCATCTCATAACGGGCAAAGTTCCCTTTAAAGGTGAGAATGTTTTTTACCAGCACTTATTCGAAAAGGTTCCCGCGGTCACCAAATACAGGAACGATATCCCGGCCAGACTCATCCGGATCGTCGAAAAATGCATGGAGAAAAAAAGAGAGGACCGCTACCAGAGCGCCCAGGAAATCTTAAACGATATAAAATTAATCAAAACCCAGGAGTAATAATATGGATTTTTCTTTAAGTGACGAGCAATTGGAATTAAAAGAGCTAACCCATCAATTTGCTAAAAACGAAATGAGACCCGTCGCCAATGAATATGACGAAAAAAACGAATGTCCGATGGGGGTAATGAAAAAAGCCTCTGAGATAGGGTTTTTAACATCGGGAGTTCCCGTTGAATACGGGGGGACCGGTTTTTCAAATTTAGATAACGCCGTGGTTTGCGAAGAACTCGGCTGGGGCTGTGCCGGCATGTTCACCTCGATAATGGCCAATACCCTCGCCCTGACACCGATTGTTTTATATGGAACCGATGAACAAAAAAAAGAATTCCTTACTCCCTTCACACAGGAAATGAGTTTTGCTTGTTTCGGGTTAACCGAACGGGAAGCAGGGTCGGATAACTCCATGATAACAACAACCGCTGTAAAAGACGGCGATAACTATGTCTTAAACGGCTCGAAAACCTTTATCACCAATGCCGGGATTGCCAGGCTCGGGGTTATTTTCGCCTCTACCGATAAAACGAGGGGTGCCAGGGGCATGACGGCCTTTATCGTACCCATGGACTTACCCGGCGTCACAATAGGCAAGCATGAAAACAAGATGGGCCATCGTGCCTCGAATACCGCCGAAATTTATCTTGAAGATGTAAAAGTACCTGCCAAAAACGTTATCCGGAGGGAAGGTTTAGGATTCATCATTGCCATGAAAACCTTAGACCTGGCAAGGCCGGCGGTTGGAGCCGGAGCGATTGGAGTCGCCCGGGCAGCCTATGAAGAAGCCCTGAAATACGGGCAATCCAGGGTACAATTCGGGAAGCCCATTGCCCTATTCCAGCACAACTCCTTCAAATTAGTCGATATGATTACCGACATAGACGCGGCACGGCTTTTAGTATACCGCTCCGCCTGGATGCTTGACAACAAAATCAAAGCTTCCAAAGAATCTGCCATGGCAAAAGTGGTAGCAGCCGATGTGGCAATGCGAGTCACCACCGAGGCCGTACAGATTCTCGGCGGGTATGGTTACATGAAGGAGTACCCGGTAGAAAAAATGATGCGAGATGCAAAGTTGTTCCAGATCTATGAAGGAACGAATGAGATCCAGAAGCACGTAATTTCCCTCGAGATTCTCGGCACCCTGAAAGCCATTTAATATTAAAAAAAAATTTTGGTAAATAATCGATGTATATATTCATTCGTTTTCTGCGGATTGCCCTGCTTGCGCTGCTTGTTTATTTTCTTTACAGGATTTTATTTAAAAACGAGGGATTCAAGTTTTTTAAAAAAAGGAAGAAACAACATCCGCGGAAACGGCTCGAAGGGCTGAAAAAAGATCCGGTATGCGGGACCTATATCCCGGAAAACCAGGCAATCCGTTATAAAGATCAATACTTCTGCTCCGAAGAGTGTAAAGAAAAGTATCAAACCTTAAAAGATTCCGGTTAAGTCAATAAAAAATCGAGCTTGACATTTTGAGGAGAAAAGGTTATAAATTATTTTAAATTTAGAACTACCTGGACCGGCCTTAATATCGATAAGGCTGATGGTTATATTAATAAATAGTGAAGCAAAGGTGAAAATCAGAAAATGTGCATAAGAGGAAAGAATCATGACTCTTAAAGGTTATATCGCTTATCAACGCAGGGAATTTTGTAAGGACATTTTGTGTCCGGTTCAATTAAAGCTGGAACAACGGAAGCCGGGCACTAAGGAATATGAAGATGTGCGAAATGTATGCAAAACCAAATGCATCCATTCCACTTACGAATTTCATCACTGGTTAATCAATAAAGGCTACCTGGTTGTAAGGCCCGCATCCGATGGCCCCACTTAGTTCGACCGCAAACCGCTATGGGAAACCTATGATGCCCAGGATAATGGTACGGAAAATTTTTTTTTTATTCTTTTTATGGAGGTTATATAATGGATTTCGGAAAAAAAAACCGGCTCAGTAGAGTTATTAAATCCGATGGCCGCTGCTTCTTTTTGCCTATAGATCACGGCTATTTTTTAGGACCGACGCAAAGCTTAGAAAAACCGGCCGAAACAATCGCGCCGCTGCTGCCTTACTGCGACGCTCTATTCGTTACCAGGGGTGTCCTGCGCTCCTGTGTGGATCCGGCAGACCCCACGCCCATTATCCTGCGCATATCGGGCGGCCCCAGTGTGGTGGGGAAAGACCTGGCGGACGAAAGTATTACTACCTCGATAGAGGAAGTCATTCGGCTTAATGCCTCCGCCGTGGGAATCTCTATCTTCGTGGGCAGCGATTATGAACACCAGACCATATTAAACCTGGCCAAAACGGTGGATCAGTGCGAAAAATACGGGATTCCCGTGATGGCCGTGACTGCCGTGGGCAAAGAGACTGAGAAACGAAAGGCCCGCTACTTAGCCCTGAGCTGCCGTATTGCTGCCGAAATGGGAGCAACCGTCGTAAAAACCTATTGGTGCCGGGACTTTGACAAAGTGGTTGATAGCTGCCCCGTGCCAATCGTTATGGCCGGCGGCCCCAAATGCGAAACGGAGCTCGAAGTATTTGAATTTGTGCACGACGGTCTGGAAAAAGGCGCCATCGGCGTTAACTTAGGAAGAAACGTCTGGCAGAATCCCCACCCCGTCGCCGTGGCCAGGGCTTTACAGGCGGTTATCCACAACAATGCCACGCCCAAAGAAGCTTATGAGCTGTTCAAGGAACTTAAGAATAAATAACCTTAATATTAGAGGTAATAGATCATGCGTGCAGCAATGTATTACAATAACCGGGACGTTCGGCTGGAAGAGGTTCCAACTCCGAAAATCGGCCCCGGTGAATTATTGGTGAAAGTGATAGCCAGCGGTATCTGCGGCAGCGACGTGCTGGAATGGTATCGCATAAAAAAAGCACCGCTGGTTTTGGGACATGAAATCAGCGGCGAAATCGTCGAAGTAGGAGAAGGAGTCGACCGGTATAAAGTCGGCGACCGGGTGTTTGTCGCTCATCACATCCCCTGCAATACCTGTCACTACTGCCTCAGCGGCCATCACACTGCCTGCGAAACCTTACACACCACCAACTTTGATCCTGGAGGCTTCGCGGAGTATTTACGTGTTCCGCAGTTGAATGTCGACCGCGGTGTCTTCGTGCTGCCCGATGAAATAACCCATGAGGAAGGGACCTATGTCGAACCCTTAGGTTGTGTAATCCGGGGCCAGCGAGTGGTGCAATTACAGCCGGGGCAAAGCGTACTCGTATTAGGCTCCGGAATTTCCGGGCTGCTTCATTTGTTAATGGCTCGCGCCGCAGGCGCCGGACGGTTAATGGCAACGGATATAAACGAATACCGGTTAGATGCGGCAAGGCAAATTGGCGCCGATGCCGTTACCCATGCCCGTGAAAACATCCCGAACTGGGTGCGAAAAGTAAACAATAACCGCCTGGCCGATTTAGTCGTGGTGTGTGCCGGCGCCCTATCGGCCTTTAAACAGGCGTTAAAATCGGTGGAGCGCGGCGGCACGATTCTTTGTTTTGCCACCACCGAACCGCATGAAGAAATCCCGGTGCCCATGAACGAATTCTGGCGCAATGAAAT
>JAGLQA010000327.1 GCA_023137075.1 Candidatus Aminicenantota bacterium | reverse complement strand
GAGCTCCTGCGAAACCGCCGGGTACCGGTCAGCCAATTGACGACCCACCGTCTCAGCCTGAAAGAAGCGGATTTAGGTTTCAAGCTTGTGTCCGAAGCTAAGGAGTGTATTAAGGTTATCATCGAACCTCATAAAGAACAACCATAACAATATGCATAAATTATTTAAGGAATTTAAGGAATCGCTGAAAGACGCATCGGTTGAAGATACGATGGACCTGTTTGTCTTCAGACCCATTGCCTTCATTATTGTGAAACTGATCTACCACCTGCCGGTAACGCCGAACCAACTCTCTATTATGGCGATACTAACAGGTATCGTTAGTGGATTCTTCTTTGCCTTTGGAACCCCTTCCTCCTTCCTTTACGCGGGGCTTTTTTACGCCCTGGCTCATATTTTTGACTGCTGCGACGGGATGATCGCGCGGCTAAAGAAAAACGGAACATTCATCGGGCGCATTATAGATGGCTTTGCCGATTACACCACCACCACCGCTGTGTTTGTCGGTTTCAATCTTGGCCTCTACCGCGCCAATTTTGATTTTCTCGTAACCCCCTGGATCCTGGTCGCAGCTACCGGGTTCTGCATGATTGTGCACAATATCATTATTGATTATTACCGGAGTGAGTTTATGGCCCATGCCCTCAATATCGTCAACTCGACCCAGGCGGACAGGGAGCGATTCAGGGCTGAGTTGAAAGAACTGAACCGGGAAAAGGGAAGATATTTTTCAAAGCTGGTTATCTGGGTTTACTTAGGATATTCCCAAATTCAACTCATCAAAAAAAAAGAAAAAATCGCCTACGACCCGGACACCTATTATCGCGCTAACCGGTTATTAATTTTTCTCTGGGGCTGGCTCGCGTCCCCCACCTATGTTGCCGTTATGATTATCTCCGCCATTTTGTTCAGACCGGTCATTATCTTCTATTATTCGCTGATCGCGGGCAACATCTGGATGTTTGTGCTTTTGATTTTCCAGATCAGGACGAACAAAAAAATAGCCGGAAAAACCACCGGCTAAATCCCACGGCAATTATATTACAATGTACGATGAAAGTTGAGAACATATTATTAATTGTTTCATTGATTATCCTTTTCGGCTACATTGCCGAATGGATATTTGAGAAGAGAGGTATCCCGGATACCCTTTTCCTGATTATCCTGGGATTCCTTCTCGGCCCCAATGTCTTAAACTATATAAAACCCGAATCCTTAGGCGACATTGCCCCGTTATTTACCACGTTTACGCTGCTTTTCCTGTTGTTTAACGGCGCATTATCCATCGACCTAAAATCCTTAGCCCAGGGGATTGGTTCCGGTTTCTCGATAGGCATTTTTAGTTTTTTACTGTCCTCCATCGCGGTATCCGGGCTGTTTTTCCTGGTGACCTGGGACATCATGAATGCCTTAATGTTGGGTTTTGCGCTGGGAGGCGTGTCGTCGGCTTTTATTATACCCATAATCGGGCAATTGAAAATAAAAAAGAAACTATATTCGGTATTAACATTAGAGTCCGCCCTGACGGATGTTATCTCTATCGTTTTTGCCATCACCATGATAGAACTCCAAATCATGAAAGCGATAGAGATAAAGAGCGTGCTGTCCCAGGTCGCGGCCCTCTTCTCCATCGCCGGCATCATTGCCGTACTTGCCGGGTATTTGTGGATATTTTTCGAGAAAAAAGCCATTGGTGACAAAAATTATTTTATGACCATTGCCCATGTGATGCTGGTCTATTTTTTGACCGAATATCTCGGGGGGAACGGGGCGATTGCTGCCCTAATTTTCGGTATTGTGTTGACGAACTCTAAAACATTGGTCTTTATCGGTAAAAAGATCATGCATCCCCGAAAAAAAACCCTAATGACTCCCGAAGAACGAAAAGAACAGAAAGCGATAGTCTCCAAAAGAGAAAAGATGTTTTACAGGGAGATCGCTTTTTTCCTAAAAACCTTTTTCTTTGTTTACATCGGGCTGCTGCTCAATGTTCGCAACCTCAAGGCGGTATTGTTGGGCACGGCCATTGCGCTCAGCATAATGCTTTTAAGGAGCCTGGTCTCCTGTTTGACCAAAGGTTATGAAAAAATCGAGCGAGTATTGATCAACTCTCTTTTTGCCAGGGGGATAGCCCCGGCAGCTATTATCCTTACTGCGGTAGAGAAAGGCGTTATCAAAGACCAAATCATCATCGACATTGTTTATTTTGTCATCACCGCCACCATCATATTAAGTTCGGTAAAGGTTTTTATTTACAAAACCAGGATCAAAAAAATCGATTCGGAAACGTCATAACAAAAACTCCGGCGTAAAACATTTGACTGCTGCTGCGGAGAAAAGTCGGGATTATTCCTTTTTTTCTAAGTGGAAGATGGAGGCGTCTACCGGGGGATTGACCTTTATCCTTTTAATAGTCGTTTCACCGACCTTTTTGCCTTTCACATAGGTTTTCGATTTGTATGCAAAGGGAATACCGGCAACAGTTCTAAAGTCCGACTTCACTTCCCGGGCAATACCGCTTATACCGGGCAGTTTCGACATTTTTTCTTCGATCTCGATCAAGCCGGTTTTTTTATTGACGAAAAGTTTGAGCCAGTTTTTTTTTGCATCAAAGAGGTAGATCACTTCGTAAATGTTCCCATCGATTTCGGTCTCTTTTAAGTACTGGTATTCGGTGGACCCTTCCGTATTTAAAATAAAAAAGAGGTCGCCGAACCGGTTTTCAGCGATGTCCTCCTGCGGTAACGGCCGTTCCCGGCCCATCTGCCGCATCACACCTTTGTCACCGTTAACAATAACTTCGACCTTCATCCCCATGACCGACATCTCATTGTAGTATTTGTCAGGGTAGAGGGAAATGCTTTTCACCCCCACAGGCAGCGTCCTGCCGGATATGGTCATTTTGGTATCGGCCAGTACTTCGAGGGATTTTACCTGTTTATAGCCCCGGTAGCTTCCTTTTATCAGGGTATTTATAATCCGGCGACCTTTTGCCAAATTTTCCCCTGTGGGAGCGGGGATTTTTTCTTGCGCCGGCGGCGGGATCGATATATCGATTTTTTTTACCTTGCCTAAGTCGGACAGGTTTCCCCGGATATCTTCTTCTTTCCCAAGGATAAACACAATCATCTTGTCAGGTTGAAGATATTTGTCGGCCGTTTCCAGGATATCAGCTGCCGTCACAGCCTTTATACTCTCGACCAGGTTCTTCCGGAAATCCTCGGCAATGCCGTAAAATTCACTTGTAAGCGCGTTGGATAGAATTTGTTCCGGGGAACTGAACCGGAAAACAAAGGAGTTTAAAAAATAATCTTTGGCATCCTTCAACTCCTTTTCCGCTACCTTCTCCTTGCGAATAATATTTATCTCGTCAAATATGGCCTTGACCGCGTCCATGGTGCTTTCCGATTTGGTGAAGGTGGAAAAAGAAGTGGATCCAGGGTAGAGGATTTCGGTGTCTATTCCGCCTCCGATCCGGTAGGTTAAGCCCATCTTTACTCTCACCCGGCTCATCAAGCGTGACGAAAATCCTGCGGAAAAAATGGAGTTGAACACCATGATCTTTGCCTTTTCTTTGAAATCCCGGATGTCCTCTTGCATTCCCAAATGACCGATGGAGAGATAACTCTGGTTCAGGTTCGACTTTTCGGCAAAGCCGACTTTAAAATCGTGCATCTGCTGTTTGACAACCGGGTAGGGCGGGATGCGGGCTGTATTCGTCCAGGAGCCGAAATGTTTTTCGAAAACCTCTTTTACTTCGGCCATTTCAAGGGGCGACACAATCCCGGTCAGCATATTGTCCGGGGCAAAAAACCGTTTATAAAAGCCGACGATATCGGCCATGGTTATATTGTCGATGTGTTTATATTCGATGACAGCAGCAAAAGGGGAGTCTTTACCGTAAATCAGGGTATTGAATTCCCTGTTGTTTATGCTGCCGGGATCGTCGTTTCTCCGGGAAATAGCGCTGTTAAACTGTGTTTTTATCTCTTCCAGTTTTTCTTTGTCAAAGGCCGGATACAGCAGCATCTGCGAAAGAATCGAAACCGCTTCGGAAAAATTCTCCTGTAAACAGGAAAGGGAAATGGTGAAAAAATCAATATTGCTGCCGATGTTAATGGAAATACCGTTAGCGTCAATCCTTTGATCTAATTGGTCCGGTTGTAAATCCCTGGTACCGCCTATGCGCAAAAGTTGGGCCGTTACTACCGCCAAACCCGCCTTTGCGGTGGGATCATAGGCGTCACCGCCTCTGATTAGGATTTTAAGGTCGACTAAAGGCAGCTTCTCATCTTTGATAAGCCGCAATTTTATACCGTTGCCCGTTTGCGTTTTTTTGATTTCCGGGAGGTCGAAGGTATTTAATTCGGGAAATTTGATCTGGTCTAAACGTTTCTTTTTTGCCGCAAAACCCGGACTAAATGACAGGCTAACCAGCACCGCTGCAACTATAAAATACTTCGAAAGAGACACCTGCTTCATTTTTTCACCTCCTTTTTTTCCAACCGGGCAATCGAACGGTTGTCCTTGTTGAGATATTGCTTCACTAATTCCCTTATATCTTCTGTCGTCACCTTTTCAATTTCATTCAGATCATCGAAAGCCTTTTCCCAGGAACCTGATTTTACTTCGGCGTTTAATAATCCCATCAATAAACCCCGATTCGATTTCATGCCGCTTAATATCCCTGCCTTTATCCGGGTCTTCGCGGATTTCAGTTCATCTTCGCTGACGGATTCATTTTGTATTTTTTCAATCTCTTCATCGATAACCCTGAGCAGTTCTTTATTTGTATGTTCCATGTTGGGCAGGGTAAATATCAAGTAAAGACCGGGATATTTATCCCCCGGTATACCGGCAAGGGAGATCACCCCGAGAGCCGATTTGTCCGTGATAACCATTTTTTTATTTAACCGGGAACTTCTCCCGGCAGTCAGGATGTTATCTAAAAGGGAAAATTTCACAAAATCTTCATGCAAAACGGATGGGCAGTGGTAGACGAGGGCCAATGCGGGTTGGGAGTCCTCGAAAATCGTGATGGTTTTTTCGCCCAATTGTTTCGGCTCAACGGTGAAAACCCGCGGTTTTTTTCTACCTGCCGGTATCTTAGAGAAATAGTCCCGGGCCAATTTTTTTAACTGCTGCGGGTAGACATCACCGGTCACGCCGATTACCATATTTTCAGCCGTATAATTGGCTCTAAAATAAGCCGTCATATCTTTTCGTGAGATGTGTTCGATATTGCTCATGGGGCCGATTCCGTTTACCCGGTAGGGATGGTCTTTAAAGGCCAGGGAGAGCAATTCTTCGAATAACTTTCCGAAGGGATTGTTCTCTGTTCGTGTCCGTCGTTCTTCCTTTATAACGCCTCTCTCCTTGAAAAACTCCCTGAAAACCGGGTCGGTAAACCGCGACGATTCAAGATAGGCCCACAACTCGATCTTATTTGACGGAAGACTGAGAAAGTACATCGTGGCATCCTTACTCGTGCCCGCGTTTATTCCGACTGCCCCGTGTCTTTTTAAAATAGAGTCGAAATCGTTGGGGTCCACGTATCTGGCTGCTTCTTCTTTTAATTTCTCGAGTTCTTCATTATACTTTTTCAACTTTTCTTCATCCGGGTTAAGGCTGTCTCTTTCAGCCAGGATTTTATCGAAGACCGCGTCCATTTTTGTTAAAATTTTCTTTTCCTTTTTAAAATCGGTGGTGCCGATTTCGGATGTTCCCTTAAAGGCCATGTGTTCTAAAAAATGGGATATACCGTAAATCCCGATTCGTTCGTCGCTGCCCCCCACGTTCACATAGGTCACAAAAGAAACAATCGGTACGGAATGATCCTCAAGCAGGATAAATTTCAAACCGTTGACCAACGTAAAGGTACTTATTTTTTCTTTAATGTTACTAAAATCATAACCTGCCGACACCAGTAAGCTGAATATCACCAGGAAAACAAAAAAATAGAGACATTTTTTCATTAAATCCTCCTAATTCCAATTTGTTAGCCAAAAAAATAAAGCGAAAGGCTTTTAGATTTTCGAGATTATAATTTTATCACAAATTAAGCCGGGATACATTCTTTTGTTCGGAAAAAATATTTTGTCAAGCATACGAATGCTACCTCTCCGTGTCTATCCGCCTGTCTGCGTGCCCGCACAGGCAGGTGTAAAT
>JAGLQA010000326.1 GCA_023137075.1 Candidatus Aminicenantota bacterium | reverse complement strand
ACTCACCATCGTGACGGTTCTCGTTTTTTTCGCGGCTTTGACCGCAGAACCCGGTGCGACTTCAAAAAAACGGCCGTTGAGTCATGATGATTACGATTCATGGAAAACGATCCGGGGCAGCGCAATATCGGCAAATGGAAACTGGCTCCTTTACCTTGAAGTGCCCCAGGATGGAGAAGCGGACCTGGTGGTCACAAATTTGCAGAACAATAAGGAATACCGGCACACCATCGGATATTCGGGAGAAGGGACCGATTCTGAAAAAGCAGCAAAAGCGCAATTTAGTTATGATGCAACCCAGGTTGTGTTTTTGATTTCCCCGTCCCAGGCTGAGGTAAAAAAATATAAGAAAGCTAAAAAGAAGAAAAAAGCAAAAGATAAACCCTTAAAAAAGCTCGGTATCATGGATCTTGCTGATGGCAAGGTAAGTATTGCTGAGCGAATAAAAAGCTTTAAAATGCCCAAAGAGGCAGGGGGCTGGTTGGCTTACCTGAAAGAAGCTCCGCCAAAGCCGGAAAAGAAAGATAAAGAGGAAATAGAAAAAGAGGAAAAGGGAAAAGAAGTCGTGGAAACAAGTAAGGAATTGAAGGGAAAGAAAATTGAAAACATAAAAGAGGAAAAAGGTAAAGAGAAAAAAGAAAGCAAAGGAAAAAAAGATAAAAAAAAGAAATATGGAACCCGCTTAATCTTACACTCTCTCAAGGAAGGTAAAGAGAAAATTTTTGAAGATGTTCTGCTGTATTATTTCAGCAAAGACGGAGAGAACTTTTTTTTCATCGTTTCAAGTAAGAAAAAACCGGAAAGTGACGGCCTTTACCGGTTTATTCCCGGTAGTGATACACCTGCCCCACTGCTCAGCGGAAAGGGCAGCTATAAAAAATTTGCCATGAATAAACATGAGACGATGCTTGCTTTTCTTACCGACCGGGATGATCAAAAAGCCGATGAATCGACCTTCAATCTATACGGCTGCAAAACCGGAGATGTGCGGGCAGCCTTATGGGTTTCCCATACCACCACGAAAAATTTCCCCCGGAGTATGGCAGTCAGCGACAAATCCGACGTGTCCTTTAGCGAGGATGGCCGGGTGGTAATGTTCGGGATAAAGGAGATCCCGGAACCCAAAAAAGAAGATAACAACCCAGAAAAAGAGAAAAAGGCGAAATTTGAATTATGGCATTGGAATGACCCCTATCCCCAACCCCAACAGAAAAAGTTGGCCAAAAAAGTACACGATAATACCTACGAATCGGTTTATCATATTAAGAGCAAACGTTTTGTTAAGCTGGCAGATAAAGATATCCTCGATGTCCTGTTGAACCGGAATGGAAAAGTGGCCTATGGAGAAACGATATTGCCTTATACAAAGTATGTTTCTTTTTTCGGTTCCTTTTACGATATTTATGTGTTCGATGTTAAGAGCGGTAAAAAAACCTTAGTGAGAAAAAAACTTTATGATGGTGCGAACCTCTCACCTAATGGGAAATATGTGTACTGGTACGAGGATAAAAACTGGTATGTGTACAATATTGCCTCTAAAGTAATCAAAAATATCACCGCTTCGCTTGGTGTCCCTTTTGACCGGGAGGATTGGGACACACCGAATCCGCCCAGGTCTTACGGAATTTTAGGCTGGACCGATAACGATGCATCGATTCTAATTTATGATCGATACGACATCTGGGAAATTACACCCGACGGCGCGAAGTCCCGCCGAATAACCGAAGGATACGGACGCGAAAACCATATTTCCTTCCGCTATGTGAAGTTAGATCCCGAAGAAATCACCGTTAATCCCCGAAAAACACTGCTGCTGCGGGCGACCCATGTCGATACGATGGCCGCGGGATTCTACCGGGATCAAGTCAACGGTAACCGTCCCCCGGAAAAGCTTATAATGGCGGGAAAGCGGTTTGATCAGCCCCGGAAAGCAAAAAATGCCGAAATAATCTATTACACTCGTTTCGATTTTGACGAATACCCGGACATCCGGGTGACCGATCTGTCTTTTAATAACCCGCGAAAAATAACCGACCTGGGCCGGCAAATGGAGCCCTTTACCTGGGGCAAAGAGGAGCTGCGTTCTTTTTTTAGTTCCGACGGCAAACCTTTAAAGGGGGTATTGATCAAACCGGATCATTTTGATCCCCAAAAAAAATATCCGCTAATGGTGTATATTTACGAGACGCTTCACAATTACGTGAGCCATCGTTTCCGGCATCCCGGTCCAGGCACCTCGGTTAATCCCATTTATTACGTGAGCAATGGTTACGTGATGTGGCTGCCCGATATAGAATACGATACCGGTTACCCAGGTAAAGATGCCTTGAAATGTGTGCTGCCCGGCATTGAAATGTTGATCCGGGAAGGTTTTATAAATCCCGAAGCCATCGGCATACAGGGGCACTCCTGGGGAGGTTATCAAATCGCCTATATGGTTACTCAAACCAATATATTTGCGGCCGCGGAAGCAGGGGCGCCGGTCTCGAATATGACCAGCGCTTACGGCGGCATTCGCTGGGGATCCGGCATGGTGCGGCAATTCCAATACGAACGGTCCCAGAGCCGTTTGGGAGACACATTGTGGCGTGTCCCCCTGCGTTATATTGAAAATTCACCGCTTTTCCGGGCCGATAAGGTCCGGACGCCCCTGCTAATGATCCACAATGATGAAGACGGAGCCGTGCCCTGGTACCAGGGTATTGAGTTTATGATGGCCCTGCGCCGTCTCGAAAGAGAGGCCTATATGTTCAACTACAACGGTGAGAAGCACGGCCTGCGCAAGCGAGTCAACCAGATGCATTGGACAAAGTGCATGCAAGAGTTTTTTGACCACCATTTGAAAGGCGCACCTGCTCCCGGGTGGATGAAAGAGGGAATTAAAGCATGGGACCCGGCTGTCTATGAAGAACCAAAAAAAACCGGTGATTAGGTATCATGAACGTAACGGTTGAATTTCTCAGTATGCCGGTAATTACGAAGATCATCGGCAGCAAGTCGATTACCCTCTCATTTTCAGGTAATACTATCGATGACTTACTGTATCATATTACAAATAAGTTTGGCGAAAAGGTGCGTAGATTTCTACTCGATGATACCGGCAAGCTCGATATGACGTTAAAAATACTTTTAAATAAAAAAGAATGGATCCCCCGGGAGCGAACGAACCGGTCCCTTCAGGATAGCGACGTGGTAACAATCATGATGCTGGTTGGAGGAGGATAATGGCGCCCCGCGGCAAGGTGGATGTCCGGTTTCAGGGAATTCCGGATAGGTGGAATTATGAAAAATCGAATTGAAAAAAAAACAACAATATGGTATAAATTGAATATGAAAAGGATTGTTTTATTTATATTAATTTTTTCAACCCTGTTATTGTATGGGGATGAATATAATTGTTTTTCCATTATCGCCGGCAAGCTCAGCACAGTGGATGGATCCGTTATGATTGCTCACAACGAGGATGATTCCGGGATAAATTTCGTTAATGTCCATAAAGTACCGCCGATGCTCCACCCAAAGGGAAAGGTTATCCGGCTAAAAAACGGCGCGGAACTTTTAGAAGCGAGTGAAACCTTCGGGTACTTGTGGTTCCAGATTCCCGGCCAGGAATTCGCCGATACCTACATGAACGAAAAGGGTGTTATTATCGCGTCAAACAAGTGCACATCACGGGAGGATCAAGGAGAACTTACTGAAGGCGGCATTGGGTTTATGCTGAGAAGGATAGCCGCGCAGCGTGCCGGTTCCGCACGGGAAGCCGTTAAAATTGCCGGGGAATTGTTAAGCAAATACGGCTACGCCGGTTCCGGCCGGACCTATTGTTTTGCGGATGCCGATGAGGGATGGATTCTTCATGCGGTAAAGGGAAAACACTGGGTGGCTCAGCGCGTGCCGGATGACAGAATTGTTGTGATTGCCAATTATTATACCATTAAAAAAGTCGACTTATCGGATAAAGAAAACTTCGTGGGATCAGCGGATATTATCGACTATGCGGTCAAAAGAAACTGGTATGACCCCGGGAAAGGTGAAAAATTTGATTTCGCCCAGGTATATTCGAGTCCGAAAAGCCTGGAAAGCATGGTGAATATATTAAGGCAGTGGCGTGCGACTAACCTGCTTGCAAAAAAAAATTATGAAATAGATGAACGATTCCCTTTTTCTTTTATGCCTAAAAGAAAGGTTAGACTGACCGATCTATTCCGGGTTTTACGTGACCATTACGAAGGTACGGAATACGATTTGACCGATAATTACAAAAAAGGCTCCCCTAATTCGACTAAAAATAGGGCAATATGCGACAAATCGACGCAATACTCTTTCGTGGCAACCCTGAGAAGCGATCTGCCTGCCGAGATTGCCAATGTCGTTTGGACAGCATTTAGAAGGCCCGACACTAACGCCTATTCTCCCTGGTATTTATCCATCACATCCCCCCCGGTGGGCTACACCCTAGGCAGCCCGGATACCGCATTGCAGGATCATTTCAACTGGCCCAAATCATTTTTTAACTTTGATCTTGATTATGCATTCTGGAATTATGCGAAGCTTTCCGACCTGGTGGACCAGGCATACAAGGACAGGATCAGGTATACCCGGAAAGAATGGAAAAATCTTGAAAATTTCTTGCTAAAAAGCCGGAAGAAAAAAGAGAAAGAGTTTTTGTATCTTTTAGAAAAAAAGAAAAACATCGCCATTAACTTCATCACAAATTACGTTCACCAGCTTGAATACAGGAAATGGTTTCTCACTACAGAGTTGATAGAAAGAATCACAGAAGAAGAATAAAAGATGGCTATATTAACTATGTAGATTTAAAACGCAGATTGATGTGGAACTAGAATTCAAAGAAAAATTATTTATTTCGATTAAATAAAGGAGGTTTTCATGGAAACTGTCGGTGTCAATATACTAAGAAGAAACCTAACAGGAGTCTTAAAAAGAGTAGAAAAGGGCGAAATCATCATGATTACTTCTCGGGGACATGAAGTTGCACGATTGGTACCCCCTGAAAAAAAAATGGTTAAATCCAGGAAAATGTTGGAAAAACTCAGGAAGACAGCATATGTAGGAGATGTTGTCTCGCCCCATTCAGAGGATTGGAAAGTATTGAAATGATTGTTTTAGATACTCATGTAATCATTTGGGATGCGCTAACTCCTGGAAAACTCTCCAAAAAAGCAAAAGAGGCTATTGATTTAGCCAATAAGGAAGGTGGGATTATTTTTTGTGATATTTCTCTTTGGGAAATAGCAATGCTAATAAAGAAGGAAAGGTTGAAAATTGAGATCGGATATCAAGGTTTCATAAATCTGGTTCTAAGTGCCAATAAATACATCGTCCATAGGATTACACCGGAGATCGCGGAACTTTCTGTAGATTTACCTGGCTCCATAAACAAAGACCCGGCAGATCGAATTATTGCTGCCACATCAATTGTAAACAATGTTCCACTGGTCACCATTGATGAAAATTTGATTCGGTCTGATATGGTTAACACACTCTGGTAAAGTTTATTACTTATAGATATATAAATATACATCATATAGTTCGCGAAGAATGGATTGATGACATCGGAACGACCGGCAATATAACCTAATATCGTATGTTTTAATATAAATTAATAGATGAGTGAAAAATAGTAGAATACTTACCTGGGAGCATAAATGATACTATTTTTAAGAATCGATGCAATCGAAGAGAAGGGAAAGAAATGGTTAGAAAGATATTCAATACATTTGGAAAAGAGAAATGGTCTACAACTCCCCAATTTTTTTTAAAATCTGTTCAACTCCTACGACATCAGGATAATCGGCCTCTTTACCAATTTTATAACTTTCTTTGAGAAGCGATAGCCCTTCACCTTTTTTACCGGTATGATATAATTTGGTTCCGAGATGACTTCCTACAATAAAGATATTTCTATTATCTTTGATTTCTTTTGCCATTTTATAAGCATTCCTTTCGATTTTCATAAATTCCTCAATAAGCCCTCTATCATGAGCTATTAACGCCTTGTTGTGGAAGGCAGTTATTTTACCACTCTTATTTCCAAGTTCCGAACTCAACTTTAAGCTCCTTTTTACATATTCAAAAGCTTTATCATATTCCCGAAGTAAGTACAAGTAATGGCAGATTTTATGCAAAATTTCCTCTTCCTTTTGTTTATCACCAATATCCTCACAATATTTTTGAAGCTTTTCCAAATATTTTACTGCTTTTTTGAGGTCACCAAGATTATAGTATATCTGGGCAATAGTATTTAAAGTATCTCCCTCATATCTTTTATCACCAATTCTCTGTCTGATATCTAAACTTTTTTTTACAAATTTAAGAGAATTTTCATAGTCTTTACGGTGGTAATAAATTCCACCGATAGCGTTTAACGTGGTTCCCTCTCCGGATTTATCATTCGTTATCTTTTTAATTTTCAAGCTTCTTTTTAGGTGTTTTAACGCAAGATCATAATCTTTTCTATTTGAGTATACTAACGCAATATTATTGAGAGTAACCGATTCATGAGGCTTGTTTCCTAATTCTTGAAATATTTTTAATGCTTGTTCGAAATATTTCATTGCAATATCGAAATCTCCACTATTCCGATAAACTTCACCGACATTGTTCAAAGTAGTTCCCACTTCCCACCTATCACCCATTTCGCGTGAGATTTCTAAACTCTGCTCAGCATATTTTCGGGCTTTATTATAATCACCCAACATAACATATACTCTTCCCAGGTTATTTAATGCGCTCCCTTCTGCTTTCTTGTCATTTATCTCCAGGCTGATTTTCAAACTTTCTTTATGGTGTTTAAGAGCCTCCTTGAAATCTCCACGTGTATTATATATCTCACCAATATGATTGAGTGCTGCGCATTCGCCCTGTTTGTTTCCTGTCTCTCTGCATATCTTGATTGCTGGTTTAAGATATTTGAGGGCAGCATTGTAGTCTCCCAGAAAAATATGTAAACGTCCGATATTATTTAAAAGTGCACTTTCACTAATTTGATTACCGGACTTTTGATATGCTGAAAGAGCTTTATTATTAAAGTACAATGACTTATTACTTTCACCGATGAGTCGGTAGTAGAGACCTATTGTACTAAATATCTCTCCATCGCTATTATTGCCTAAAACTTGATATGTTCGATGTGCATAATTAAAAGCACAATTATACATGGCGTTATCTTTGAAAAAACGAGTAAGACTTCCTCCGATTAACTTCGTTTTTTCTTCATCTCGAAATTTTTCAAAGTAATAAAAGGATTCTTCTAATTGGGTTAAAAAATAACCCAAATTATAATAAAAATAGTAATGGTAGATTCCTGCATATTTATTGGAAAAGGAGTAAGTGTTTTCCATGATGTAGTGTTTGTTGAGGAGGTCTTTGACAATGGGGGTGACATAATAATAGAGGGTGCTGATCTCAGGGTCTATGGTGATTTCGATCAGGGTCAGGCGATTTAACGCTTGTAGGATGGGCTTGAAATCGATAGGGTGGGGGTGAGAATGGTTTTGGAGTTGCAGTTGGAGGGCGAATTTTTGGACGGGAATTCGGAAATGCGAGAGAAGTTCTAAAACTTTTTGCTGCTCCGGGGAAAGAAAATCCATTAGTTTTGAAAAAAGGAGTTTTTGACTCATCTCCTGTTTGACCGAGACTGCGGTCTCCTCAGTTTTTTTGCGAAAATCTTCCAGGGAATCGAGAAAGTTATTAATTTCATCGGGTCTTTCTTTTAGTGCCGTATCAAATCGTTCTAAAGCCCAATAATTGCCGCCGAAGGTCTCATGAAGAAGCTTAACCACTTCGATGTATTGCAAACCCGGACGGGCCAGGAAACCTTCTTTGGCTTTTTCATGGGATGCTTTTACTCGCAGGTGGATGTAGATAGCACCCACGTCTAAATATATACATTTCTTCCAAAAATCGGTCAAGCCCACCTGATTGAGATCGAAACTTCGCAGATTTTTGAAACCTGGCACCGGGTAGCGGCAGGTCAGCATTACATGACAGATTTGCCTCTCGCATAAAAACGCGATCACTTCCTTGAGGTCGCTGTATTCTTCGGAAAAATCTTCTCCGGGTTCCTTTTGAAAACTCTCTAAGTTGTCGAATACAAAGACCGGTTTATAGGTTTCGTTTATTTGGAATAAGAGGTACCGGAATTTATCCATGACTTTTTCATATTGGTTGACATTGGCAATCACATGTTCGTGTTCCCGGTCGAGAAGAAAATCCTGCATTCTATCCAATATCTCTTTTATGGAACGAATGGATTCATCAAAGAGGAAGGGTATTGTTTTAGGGACTTTCGCAATCAGGCGCTGCACCAAATGCTCAACCATGGCAGTCTTGCCTACTCCCCCCTGTCCTTTTAACAGGATGGGGACTTTTTCAAAAAAAGGTCTCAGGATTCCGGCTTTTTCTTTGCGCCGACCGATGAAGCGGTAATCTTTTTCATGTGACAAAATCATACGATTCCGGCCGAAAATATAGTCCTGCGAGATGAATTGCAATTTCTCTGTGGGCTGTTTCCAGTCTATTACCTCCTCTACTGAACGTGATAGGTATAGGTTGGGAATTATCCACTGTAACGGGATTTCCCGGTTTCCGGGAGTATTTTTAATAACCTTTTCCTCTTTCTCTTTTAGGTGTTGTACCGCGTCGTAAAAAGCAGAATGGATCGTTTGTTTCTCTGCTAACAACCGGTAAAAATAAGCTGAGAACTGAGCGGCATAGAAATCTTTTATTGCCATTCCCATGGAAATAACGGCAGGAACTCCCTGCTGCAGTAGTTGGTTGGTTACGCCTCTCAAACCCCCTTCGCTGTTGCCCCGGGCCGTCTGGCAGGAAGAGAGCATGATGATGGGTACTTGATGCTTTGGATTGCAGTTAATAACCCTGGCAAAATCTGCGGCTTCTGTAAGGTGAGTCTTCAAATCCAGAGGGTCTTCTAATTGCAGGTATCCTGTATTGTCTTTTTCGTTAAATATGGCATGGCCGGAGAAATGCAAAATATGATATTTGTTGGCTTTCAGCTTTCGTTCTAAAGCTTCTAAGGAACCATCCTCGGTAAAATCAACTTCTATCTCACCAGTGTGCATGAGCGGTTCAAAGGCTTTTAAGATTTGTTTTTCCTCATCTTCGTAAGATAAGCGGTATTTCCATTCGGTATCTTCCGGCGATGAGATCATGATTAAGATTTTCAAAGGAGCGGGAGTTTTTGGGAAATCAAAACCCTTCTCATCAAAACAACCGGGAATACTTTTGCTAAGGTGCAGCCGTTTGATACTTCCCAGGGGTTGATTGGAAATGCCATCCACAGCTATAGACCAGGGCATATTGAGGATTTCGTTATCTCTGTGCATCAAGCGCAGGCAGTACCCAGCTTCGGAATCATGCACAGCCTGCAATACTTCCTGCCAATCGTGAGATTGGTTCACAATCCCTGATAGTTCGACTTTCAGCCCTTCCAGCACATTTAGTTTTAAGGGAAATTCTTCTTCCAAATGCCGGGTCACTTTTTGGTTGAAGTCTTTCAGTTTTTTAATTTGAGTATCAGATACCTTTATGTTTAAAGTTTTAAAGATCATTATTTCTTCCTTTTTTATGATTGCCAAAATTGACCATCAACTATCGTATATAATTTATTGTCGCGGTTTGATTCATCAAACCTAAAAAAGCCACGAGAAATTGAACGTGCTTAGAGGCTTTTGTACCGATTATAAGACTCAAAAGAGCAGAACCACCAGGATAACCAGGGCAACAAAAAATAACAGCGAACTCAAAATTAATAAAATCCATTTGGCACGCAGGATTCGTTTATGCATATCCTTTATGGATTTCACGCTGGTACTGAGACAACGGTAACGGAAAGGAAAAAGAACAAGAAAAGCCAATAAAAGGGAAAATATCCAGGCTCCCAATGATATTTTGACCGGCAATGTAATAACCAAATCACCACCCGATTGGTTTATGGCGAGGAAAATAGAAAGGGAAATAGCAATCATGGTCGACAGAAACTTGGCTGCGTCTTCCAGGCGCTCCAATGTTTTGCGCTCCATCTCCCGGATATATTCAAACCACTCCTCCGCATCTTTAGGCGGCTTTTTACTTTTTATCACCTTTGCTTCTTCCATGTCTTTCTCCATTATGGCTCAATACCACTCCGGTAACGCGTTATATCGGGTTTAACTTTACCTTTTACGGTTACTGTCACCAACTTATCGCAGGAAGGGCAATAGGTCTCAACTTCGGTCTCTTCCCTTTTTTCAGTTCCTTCATTGATCTCGAAAACCTTTTTAAATATATGCTTTTCGTTGTGAATACATTGTACATTATAAAGTACTTTTTTCGTTTTGTTTTTAGCACTCATTATCAACCTCTTCTAAAAAACAAATTTCTTAAAATTCATTTTAATAAATATCTTAAGAAAAGTAAAGGAAATTCCAAAAAATTAAAGGGCATTTTCTCTTTTCTGTAGAGACGGAAAATCTTCCGTCTCAGAGGCATTTAGTAAATAATAAAACTTTGCAGGTTAAGAGTATCTATTATTCAACTATTTTAAAAGGAATCTCGATTTTGCCCTTCCGGCTTTTTTGGTTATTATCGGTGCAGGCAATAGATAATGTATAATCGCCGGCTTTTAAGGATTTTTTATCTTTACCTTTAAATTCGATGGGCTGGAAGAAATAGGGATTCTGCATGGGCGGCACCTTAAAGGAAACAGCCTTTTTCTTCCCTTCTTTTATATCAAGCTTAACTTCAACATTCCAGGGTTGGTTAACGCCAAGGATAAAGAAAGTGAGAGTAGGGGTTTCACCGGTTTTAAAAACATATTCCTCGCCGATATAGGGATAAAACTCCAGGCTGAAAGGGGTGACCTGGTAGCGATTTTTAATAACATTAAAGCGTTTTTCAGCAGCATGCAAGGTGTTAATTTTTTTGTAAAAGACGGGAGTGGAATGCATGATATTTTTTTGCGGTGCAACGATGTCCGCCAGGGTTAGATTGGGAACATCCACCTCTATTAAAAATATGCCGTCCTGCGAATCGTCAAAACGATTTACGTTAAGCAGGATGTCATATTTACCGGGCGCCAGGATAAGTCCGAAGGAATAATATTCCGTTTTCTCTTCATCCTGGGGCATGGGTGATTTATATTTCTGGACAGCGGTTCCATCCTGGCAAACACGCAAGAAAAGGTTGTGGTAGGCTTTGGGTAAGATTAGCTTCGGCGCTTCGGGTTTTTCCCATGTCTTCTCCTCCTGCCGCCGGGATACCGGGAGTTCCCTGTTTTTCTCTCTTATCTTTTTGTTTATATCTGCAAGTTTTTTTTCTTCTTTGGCAACAAATTTGCTGTATTCATCCAGGCTTACTTGATGCTCGGCTTCTATTTTTGCCTTTAATTCTTCCCGGTCTTTTTCAAGCTCGGCAAAAAACAAGACATTCACATATACGGAACCTTGAGATGCGTAAAAGTAGGTGTTAACACTCTTCAGGTCAAAAACCCCGTTGGGAGTGCGTGTTTTTAACAAGGCGTCCAGGCTTATTTTTACCTTCTCGGGGACACCGGTGTCTTCCTGGGCGAAGCCCAGGGTGGCGGCAAACATCACAACGAATAAGATTAACATACATTTTTTCATTTGAATCTCCTTTTTTTATGGCTAATTATACACGAACAACTTCTTTATTTTAATACATTACTTCCGCAATGAGTCGGTCCAATCGCTGCCGGTCACCGGGCGAAAGTCCGGAATAATACTTCTCTTTCAGGAATCGGAAAATATCCAGGGCCCGGGCTTTATTCCCGGTCCTGAGATAGGCGATGCCGATACTAAAATAAGGATCGGTATAATCCGGTTTTATTTCGATTGCTTTTTGCCAATCGGCAATCGCTTTTTTGACTTTATTTCCATATAGATAAGCCGCCCCCCTGCCGTTATAGGCGGAAAAAATATTGGGGTCCAAATCGATAGCTTTGTTGAAGTTCTCGATGGCCAGGTTGTAGGCATTTGGTTCTTTATTTTTTAAGAAGGCCGTTAAATACAGGGAACCGATATTATTGAATACGGCGGCATAATTATGGTCGAGTCCTAAGGCTTTCCGGTAATTATGTAGTGCTAAGTCGAAGTTTCCGCTTTTGTAATAGGCAACTCCTAAAAAGTTAAAATTCTCCGGGTTAAAATCATTTTGTGCCGTACATGCCTTTAAAACATCGATGGCTTCCCGGGGTTGGTTTTCTTCGGCGAGGAAAATTCCCAACTTTGACATTATATTAAGGTTCCCGGGATTTTCTTTTAGTCCCATTCGCAATATGTTAATGCCCTCCGGAACCCGGCCGGTTTCTTTGTA
This sequence comes from Candidatus Aminicenantota bacterium, assembly GCA_023137075.1. Lineage (GTDB taxonomy): Bacteria > Acidobacteriota > Aminicenantia > UBA2199 > UBA2199 > JAGLQA01. Next base: position 4,389 of record JAGLQA010000326.1, on the reverse strand, counting down.
TATTTCCGCCATCCGGTTGTATACCAGGATGAAGGCCGGACTCTCTTTGATGACGCCGCTCAAATCTTTGAGGGCCATTTCCGCTTTTCCTTCCTGGTATTTGGCCATGGCGTCAAGCATCTTATTTTGCAGGGGCAGCAGGGTCTTGAGATCGTCTTTTCTTGTATAAATGCTTTTTTTAACGACGTTTTTTTCCGATATATATCCCAGGCTCCGCAGCCTTTTTCGCACCTCCGGGTCAATTTTTTCAGATCTCCGCGCTTTATATTTCCCGCTCAGGCTATTTTTTAGGTTTTCCAGTTCACGGCTCATTTTTCTTATGTCCGACGTGCCGACCAGGTTTTTGGTTTCCTTTATATCTTTTTCTAAATCATATACCTCTCTTATGGGCAGGTCGATGAACTTTATCTTACCCGCTATAAAACCTCGCAGCGGCGCCCAGCCTCTATTCAGATAAGGCGTGAGCGACTCGAAGTAGATTTTCCCCTTTTGTTTCTTTTTCCCACCGACTACGGGCAGCAGAGACTCTCCCTGGATATGGCCGGGGATTCCGACGCCAAGAAGATCGCAAATCGTAGGAAAAATATCCACATGGGATACGTTGGTTTCAATGCGTTTACTTCCACCGCCGGGGACGTAAATGATGAGGGGAATATGTATGGTGGAGTTATAGGCAAAATAGGAATGAGTGCTTTCCCCCTTTTCGCCGAGGCCCTCACCATGGTCTCCCGTAATAATAACAATCGTTTTCTTTAATAATTTCTTATCTCTAAGAAAAGAGAAAAAATTTCCCAATTGTTTGTCGACATAAGCACATTCTCCGGAATAGGGGTCATCCTTGTATTCCGTGTCAAAGGGGGGGGGCGGCAGATAGGGTTGGTGAGGGTCGAACAGGTGAATCCAGGTAAACCATTTTCCCTTTCGTTCTGAGACCCACTGCCTGGCCGGTTTAATCACCTTTTCGGCGGTTCGCTCCACAAAAAAAAGTTCGAAGCTGCCGTGGGTGCCGTAATTATCGTCATATACATCAAATCCCCGGTTCAAGCCGAACCTGGAATCAAGGGGAAAAGCCCCGATGAACGCACCGGTTTCATATCCTTTTTTTTTAAGAAGTTCCGCAATCGTGATAAACCGCTCCTCCAACCGGAAACCGGTATTATCGCTAATTCCATGATAAAGGGGAGTCGTTCCGGTCAGGATATTCGTGTGGGAAGGCAAGGTTACCGGGTTATGGGCAAAGGCCCTATCGAAAACAAAGGATTCCTTGGCCAGCCTGTCGATGTTCGGCGTTTTAACGTATTTATTTGAATAGAGGCTTAACCGGTCATATCTCAAAGTATCTATGGTAATTAGCAGGACATTGGCCGCATCCCCCTTCTCAAGCCGCAGGACCGGTGAAGCGCCGCTTCCTTTGCCTTGAACGTAACCGGAAAGGACGGCGCTTAAAAAAAGCAGGATCCCGAATTTTATTCTCCGGGACCTGTTAAGGGCGTCTTTTGTATCAATCGTCAACTTAGGCATTCCACCCTGTTAAATAAAAGTTTTTTCGGTTACTATTTTGAAAAAGCATCAACGATAGCTTTGGCCGTTTGATAATCGGGAGAATCGGGATCCAGTTCCATGAATTTATTCAACATATCAACTGCTTCCGTCGTTTTGCTCATAGCCGTATAGGTCATACCCAACTGGTAATAAGCGGGAGCATACTCGGGATTGATTTCAATCGCTTTCTTAAAATATTTCAACGCATCATCATATTTGAAAGTATTGTAAAAACCGACCCCGATATTGTAGAGAGTATCGGTATTGTCAATCTCTTCGAAGGGTATCTTCTTAAACCATTCCATGGCTTTTTCAGGCTGAGCCATATTGGAATAAGAATTACCGATTGAGAGTATTAACCCGTTGTGCTTGGGATATTTATCTAAGGCCTCTTCGTAAGACTCGATGGCTTTTGCATATTCCTCTATCTGGGAATAGGCATTCCCGATGTAGAGATTGACGATGGAGATACCGGAACTCTCTTTAAATTTCTCTTTTATGGCGGTAAATTCGTTGATCGCTTCCTGAACTTTATCACTATTCAACAGGTCCCGGGCTTTATTAATTTCTTCTACAATACCGGCATCTAAGGCGGGACCTTCCATTTTTTTTAATTTAACTTGAATGACAGACCGCTTCATTCCGGGCCGGGTATCCACATTGTAACTGAGCTTTGTCGGTTCAAAGCCTACTTTTTCAAAATCGAGATTCCACATTCCACCCCGGATATGAAATGCCTTCCATTTTCCATTTTTATCGGTGGTGGGGGAGGGACGGTAATAGGCTGCCTGCTTCACTAAATACAATTTGACGGTAACACCCGCGATGGGCTCCCCGGTTGCCGCATTTAAAACGACACCTCTCATTTTGCCGTTCCCGGCAGTGGCCTGGGAAAACAAGGCGAGGCTTAAGCCAATAACCAGGGTTAAAATCAAAAGAATCTTTTTCATTTTAAACCTCCATATTTTAAATGAAATTATACCACTATTGGACACAAAATCAAGACATTTTTTTCTATTTTGTTTTAATTTTGGAAAAGGGAAGGTACTTAAAAGCATATCTGTCCGAAATTTTCAGGATTTTTTCGCTTTTCCGGAGGTAAATTTACACTCAGGAATTCCGTAAAAAATTGGTCACCTTGTACGACATGAATAATCTTGTCGGTTAGGATAAATCAGATAAATCCTTTCGAGATGTTGTCTCAAGACATTGAAAAGAGGTAAACACTTGTGATATAATTTTATAGATTTGGAATTTCCCGAAGGAGGTTTCTATGAAACGTGTTTTTTTTATATTTGTTTTATTGTTTTTGCTGGTATTCTCAGCCGAGAATATCATAACGGAGGAGGTTAAAGTGGACAAAACCAGGGACAACTTAGAGGTTTTTACACTTCCTGAAGGTTCGGAATCCAGCATCAAGGTAAATGCCGGTGAGGAATTTTTTATCCGGATAAAATCGAATATTACCACCGGCTACAGTTGGGAATTCGCACAGCCTGTAGATAAGGATTACCTGGAATTCTTGGGTAAAATCGATAAGGAAGAAGAGGATGATTCTCCCGGGGAGCGATTATTAGGCGCGTCCGGTTTCGAAACCCTGAAGTTCAAAGCGCTTGCTTCCGGTCAAACGGTGATAGCGTTGAAATTGGTGCGCCCCTGGGAAAAGGGAGTGGAACCGATTAAGACCCGCAAAATCAACGTCACCGTCGAATAGCTGTCGAATCGCTCGTGGTAACCCCGGAAACTGTATTATTTAAAAACCCAGAATTTATTTCCGATAAAATTGACCACCAAGGAGAACAGCGTGGCAATTAATTTACTGACCAGCACGGATAAACCGGCCCTGTCCCGGAAAATATAAAGGAATACCAGCGAAACCCCTAAGGAAATGATATTCACGATCAGAAATTTCAAAGCTTCCGCGCTGCTGAATTCTCGCTTTTGTTTAAAGGTCCAGAATTTATTCCACAGGTAACTATTGACGATTCCGCAGGAATAGGAAATCACCTGGGCTATCATGTGGTGCAGCCCCAGAACAGTGAGCAGCGCGAAAATGGCAAAGTCCACCGCCGTATTCATGATGCCGACGATGTTAAATTTAACAAATTGCAGGATGTGTACCTTGTAAGTTTTAATTTTATCTACCCACTTCATTTGTTTCTCCAGACGCGACCCCTCTACTCTATTCGTTTTCAAAATTGAGCCGTTCTCTAATTACATAAAGCGGCCGGTTTTTCGACTCGTCGTAGATCCGGCCTAAGTATTCCCCGATAATCCCTAAGATAAAAAGGATCAAACCGTTAAATATCAATATCAAGGAGACCAGGGATGTCCACCCGGTTACCGTGACGTCGGTAAAAAATTTTTGATACAAGGCGTAAACGAGATAGAAAAAACCGGCGGCAGACGCAAAAATACCTAAGAAAGTGGCGATTTTTAAGGGTTTGTAAGAGAACGAGAAGACACCGTTCAGGGCAAACCGGATCATCTGGCGCAGGGGATACTTGGTTATCCCGGCATATCGTTCCTCCCTTTCATACATCACTTCACCCTGTTTAAATCCCAACCAGCTAATCAAACCCCGGACAAACCGGTTCCTCTCGCTGATCTTTTTCATTGCATCGCATACGGACCGGTCGATCAGGCGGAAGTCCCCCACATCCACCGGAATATCCACATCGGTCATTTTTTTCAAAAAGCGATAAAAAGCGGCGGCCGTCAATTTTTTGAAAATTGTTTCGCCTTTCCGTTTCAAACGTTTGCCATACACCACATCGTAACCCTCCTTCCAGCGATCGATCATCTGCGGTATTACCCGGGGCGGATCCTGCAGGTCGGCATCGATAA